>WQUU01000181.1 GCA_009781925.1 Bacillota bacterium
CAGGGCCTCGTGGCCATTGTACGCGAGAGTGAATTCGGGCTGCCAATCCTTATTGATTTTATAACCCGCTGGCGCAAACGTTTCTTTGGCGTAATACTTGCCCGGCGGGAGATCACTGAACACAGCTTTCCCATCTTTGCCCGCCACCGCTTTCGCAATAAACGCATCTTTCTCAATCAGATTGAAAGGCTCGCCACCGGCGACTGTGGAAAGGATACCGGAAAAGAATCTTTCGTCATTGTCAGCCGGATTTCCGAACAGCATATTCTCTGCGGCGTACAAACTGAACTCCGCGCCTTCCAGCGGGAAGCCCGAGCCTTCTTCGGCCTTCTTGATTTCAAGCCCGAGTTTCTGCCGCGCGTCCGTCAGATCCCACGTTATGAAACTGTACTGCTCCGTTTGTGCGAGCTTGCTTATGCAGAAATGCTCATCGTCCACGAACAGGTAACCATCCGGCGCACCCACTTCTCGGAGGATATAATTCCCGATCAGAAGATCATCCGCCCACGCGTGGCCGTCCTCGTCGGTCGTGATCTCAGCCACAACTTCGCCGTCCTTATAGACCACCGTGCCGCTTCCGTCCTGCGAAACGATGTCGCCGTCCGCGATTACATCGAACACGACCCTGGCCAACGGTTCGTTTTCATAAGCAAAGACCATGTTCCCGTTTTTATCGACAGTAACGCTCTGCGGACGCTCGCCTTTCTTTTCGAGACTGATATTGCCTTTCTGCTGCTCGTTGAACTGGACGACTTCGAGCACATCATCCTCCGCGTCCGGCAGGTAGACGGGCGTACCGCCCCCAAGCTCGATATACACAGGATCCGCCGGGTTCGGCGTCACATGACCGTCCGGATCGTAACCGCTCTGCGCTGTCTGCTCGTATCCCGCAAGGACGTAACCTTCCGGCGCGGTCACCTCATCGAGGCGGTAATGCCCGTATTTCAGTTTCTCCGGCGTGATGAGCATACCCGTCCCATCAGTTGAGAACGGATTGTCTTCCGTGCCATACCAGACTACCGCCGGATACGTCAGCTTCATCTTGATATAGGCGTTCGCGTCAAGGTCGAATATGCGGTACTTCGCAGTCTTATTCAAAACGGTATTCCCTGTATCGGCGTCCTTCTTGATGACGCGGATATAAAAGCTCATCTCCTTGTCGTCAAAGATGCGCCATGGCTGCGCCGTGCGGCTGTCGTCCGTCACCGTCACGATAAACGGGTTGATGGCAAGATACCCGGCCGGGGTTTTGCTCTCGACAACGATATACTTCCCGTAAGGAAACTCCGGCGACACGAAATGCCCGAGGCTGTCAGAAAAGAACTCCGGCGTTTGCACGCCGTCGATCATCGCGGTCTTTTCGGAAGAGAAATTATAGCCTTTGAAATCCTTGTATGACCAATCGCCGGAGGCGGGCTTCAGGCTGCCGTTCTTGACCTTTGAAAGCTCCGATATGAGATAGACCTTGAATCCCGCGTTCAAAAGCGTTGTCTCGGTCCCGTCCCCGCTTGTGCCGACTTTGATCAGCTCGAATTTCTGCTTCTTGACTTGTTCAGTCGCGGTGACATCTTTCACATAGATTGTTGCCGTTCCGTTGGGTTGCCCGGCTATCGTGTCGGGGTTGATGGATATTGCAGCAGTACTTAACAGGTATCCCTCCGAAGGCGTGATTTCCTTGATATAGTATTGGCCCCAGAGAATATTGCTGAACGTGATCTTTCCGCTCTCGTCAGTCCGCGCGCTCATGACCAACTGATTCGCTGTATACGTATTATTGGAAGCAGCGCAATAAAGCCCATAAAGCGCTCCTGCCAGTGTGGCGTCGCCTTGCGCAGCCATCCCCGTCACAGAATCTTTCTTTTGGAAATTGATATTGAATCTTTTAATCACTTCGGGCGAGCTGACGTTTATATCGAGATTTGTATCAGCCATTGTATCGGGATCTATCTGAATCGTACCGGGATTCAGCTCATACCCGTATGACGGAGTGTTTTCCTTGATATAGTACTTGCCCCAAATGATGTCCTTGAACGATATTTTCCCGCCTGAATCTGTCGTGCCTTGCTGTACGAGCGAATTGTCTGCTGCGGAGTAAAGGCTATAAACTGCGCCTCCAAGCGTACCTGCGCCTTGCGCCGCCCCGCCCGTCCCGGCGTCATACTTTTTCAGCGCAACATTGAAGAGTGTCAGAAATGTTATTTGCTGGCTGACTGTCAGCGCTTCCGTGCTGGTGGAATAAATCCCCCCGCCGTTGTACACAAGCGTTTGGAAGTTGTTTGTGCCTTTCCATTCCGTACCTGTGCCGATGGTCAATGACGATGTGGTTTCTCCGCTATAGCCGCCTGTGAAGCTCATTGCCACTCCGCTTGCGCTTCCGGTAGGCACATAGACATAGAAAGCCGCGTCCATATTTGTGTTGGACTTTGCCGTTTCAAAAAATGTCCCGGCATTGTTTCCGACTTTCCAGCCTGACGGGACAGTTTCCGCCCAGATCCCTGCTGTAGCGCCGGAAATCGTGAACGGGCCATATTTCAGATACGGCGTCCCGCTTATTGTCACGACGCCATTGGGTACAACTGTCTGTTGGTCGGCCCAACTGAATGTAGGCGCCGGCTCGGCGGGCGTTGTGTGGGAACCCTCCGGGTGGGACGCGATCCAGTCCTTCGCAGCCTGAAGCATGGCGGCGCATGTCGCGTCTTTCGACGTTGCATATTGGCCTATTGCCATCCAATACGCACCTTGAAGTTTTACGTAGTCGCTGTAGAGATAGCACAGGACAGAAAGTATCTTGCCCTCCGGCGCCGGGCCATTTTCTGTAAACGTCACTCCTGTCGGGTTGTGGTTGCCGTGATCGGAGCAGAACGTCGTGTAACTTGTCCCGTCCATCGTGATCACATGCTGCCATACAGGAGTCCCGTCTGCCAAATAGCCGATAATCGCTCCTGCGTCGCCTGTAATTGTCGCAAGCGGCATGATCAGCCCGCCGCCAACTGTAGGCCCATCTTTGACAGTATCCGCTGTCGCGGTTTTGCCCGGGCCTTCGCTGGGGTTGTCAGGGCTTACGGCCAGATCTGGATAGCGGACTATAGCGATCGCCGGATTGTCCGCCGTGTTTTCTATACCCACTGTCACGGGTATACAGACTTCTTTCGGCAGTCTGTGCCCGGATGGGGCTGTGATAACCGCGATGTAATGCGTGCCAACCGTTACATTGACGGCGGATGTCGATGGGCCGGGGTTTTGAATAATACCATAAGTGCTGAGGTATAAGTCTTTCCCGTTCTTTGGCAGCACACTGCCTGCGGCCTCAGCGACCGTATCAACAACCCAGAAATGGCAATCGTCGTTGCCTGGCTTTAGCTGGAACGGATTCCCGTCTTTGTCACATATCGTGACAGCAACCCAACCAGTCTCAGCGCTATCAGGGTGCGTTGTATCTGCCGTAGCTGCGTACGCCATGTCCGTAAGTCCCGATCCCGCGCCGATACCTGCCGGCGCAAACATCGTGACGATGAGCATCGCCATCAAAAGGAAAGCGGCGGGGCGCCTTCCGTTAAATCTCATTCGCATAGGATTTCCTCCTTATTTATTATTGGATATGGAAAGCGCCCCGCGGCCGCAGGGCGCTGATAGACATCTGGCGGCGGCGCGATCTCAAAACCGCGCCATGCTCTACCGCGCCTCGGCGCGCTCCGCCTCCGGCTCGGCCTTCTCCGCGACCCGCTCGGGGAACTGGATGAACTGGACCCTGTCGGCGGTCAGAGTGATGGGATAGCGCTTGATCCCCTCCTGATCCGTATATACGTCGCTGCGCAACCTGCCGCTCACGCCGCAGAGGAAACCTTTGCGTAAATATTTCTCGCACACATCGCCCTGCGAACCGAAAACCGTCACGCCGATGAAATCCGTGCGGTCTTCCCTGCTGTGCGAATCGTCGATCGCGATCCTGAGGTTGCAGATCGTCGTGCCGTCCTGTGTCTTCCGAATCTCAGGATCCTTCGTGAGCCTTCCGATGATGTTGACTGCGTTCATAGTCGTTTGTCCTTTCTGCCTTTCGGCCGGAAACAAAAAAGCCCGCCATGGTGCGCGGGCATACGGGTCGTCTGTGTTCAATTTTCTTTCCCCTAATAACTACGGCTCTTTTTCTCTGATAACCAATTCCTCACCTCCTCTATCTTTCATAAATAATATGCCGGCCGATGTCGTTGCTCTCTGTAAGCCGAAGCCAATCGTTGTAATCCTTGCCGCGCTCCGGCGGCCCGTTTGTGACGGACAGCCCTGCAGCCGGAAGGATTTGAATGAATACCTCCGCCGCAAGCCGCCCCGCGAGGTCGTTGTCCAAAT
>WQUU01000182.1 GCA_009781925.1 Bacillota bacterium
GCCATCGGCTCCGCCGTTATCGCGGCGGTGTCGCTGTTCGGCTCCTTCCTGACCGACGTCACGGCGGTGCAAAGCGCCACTCCGGGCTTTGATCCGGCGCAAACGCTGGCCAACACCGGCATCCAGATCTCCACGCCCATGGTGTTCATCGGCGCGCTCATCGGCGCGGCGGCCCCCTGGCTCTTCTCCTCCCTGATCATCAACTCGGTGGCCCGGGCGGCCTCTTTGATCATCCATGAGGTGCGCCGCCAGTTCCACATCCCCGGCCTGATGGAGGGCAAAGTGAAGCCCGACTACTCCAAGGCGGTCAGCCTATGCACCTCCTCCGCGCAGAGGGAGCTCATCCCCCTGGCGCTGATCTCCGTGCTCACACCGCTGATCGTCGGGCTGCTCCTGGGCGTCGAGGCCCTCGGCGGCGCGCTGGCCGGCGTCATCATCTCCGGACAGTTACTGGCGGTCTTCATGTCCACCGCGGGCGGCGCCTGGGACAACGCGAAAAAGACCATTGAGGACGGTCTCTACGGCGGCAAGGGCTCCGAGGCCCACAAGGCCGGCGTCGTCGGCGACACCGTCGGCGACCCGCTGAAGGACACCGCCGGTCCGGCCCTCAACCCGATGATCAAGGTCATCAACATGGTGAGCTTGATCGCGGCCCCGGTGCTGGTGAGCCTGATGCTCAAGAACAACAACCAGGTGACCACCGGTATGGTCATCACCGGCCTCGGCCTGCTGGTCGTGGTCATGCTTGCGGTCTTTTACTCCAAGCGCGGCGGTTTTAAGAAAAAAGCCCCGGACGACGAGAGCGCGGCGTTCTAAAAAGCAAACGGCAAAAACCGGCGTAGCGATATGTTATGCCGGTTTTTACTGTTTTTGGATGGTGATCTCAAATGATAGATGAAGCGCAAACACAAAAATCAAAAACGGCCTTTTGGGATATCACCGCAATCGCGCTCATGATGCTGGCGGTGTATTTTGTCGCATGGATGTTCACCGGTATCTGGCCGCTCGCCCACAATTCGTATAATTTATACAGCCTTCAGGCGGCCAGATGGCTCTCGGGGCATCTCGACCTGGGCCAGAATGATTCGTGGCTGGAAATCGCACAATACGGCGGAAGGTACTATGCCAGCTTCCCGCCGTTCCCGTCATTCGTCCTGACGCCGTTTGTCCTGATTTTCGGCGTGAATACGCCGGATCATCTGATTACAGTCGCGGCGGGCATTGCCGGCGCGGCCTATGTCTATAAACTGGCGCGGCTTACGAGAGTGTCGCGGGCGTGGAGTGTATTTTTCGCGCTGTTTGCGACAGTCGGAGGCAATTTCCTGTTCGTGGGTTTCAACGGCGGCGTGTGGTTTATCGCGCAGACATTTTCGTTCACGCTTTGCGCGGCTTCCCTCTATTACGCCATGACCGACACCCGCAGCCACGGTTATGTCTCGCTGTTTCTCTGGGCGTGCGCCGTGGGGTGCCGGCCGTTTCAGGCGGTTTATCTGCCGATCCTGCTCTATCTGCTGTACCGCAAGGCGCAAAGACTCTCCCCCGGGCTTGGAATTTGGCGGCTGCTTGTGAAGTACCTGGTCTGGGCTGCGCCGGCTGTGTTTATGGCGGCTGTTTACATGCTGCTCAATTATTTCAGATTTGGGAACCCGCTCGAGTTCGGCCACGATTATCTGCCCGAGTTTACCGGTTCGGCTCAGGGGCAGTTCAGCTTTTCTTACGTACTGGGAAATATCAAGAATTTATTGCGCCTGCCATCCATAGACCCAAACAGCGGGAGGTTTGTGTTCCCGTTGTTCGGCTGGCTTGCGTTCTGGCTGGTCAATCCCATATTTATGATCTATGCTGTCTTTGGAGTCTACGCCTGTGTCAAAAAGTATTGCATGGATCGATTTGTTATGATTGTCACGCCGCTGCTGATCCTGGTCAACTTTTTTTTACTCACGCTGCACAAGACGATGGGGGGCTGGCAGTGGGGCAACAGATATACAATCGATGCCATCCCCTTTATGATGCTGGCTTTGTTTGCGGCGTTCCAAGACAGAGAAGTCAAAATCGGGCTAAAATTGGCGGCGGAATCTCTTTTCTTTTTCGGGTTGTGTTTGAACCTGGTCGGCACAATCGCCGTATATAATAACTGGATCCATCAATAGCCCGTACCGGTAAGTCAAACAAAAAGCCGCCTTGCGGTTTTTTCACCCTCCGTCCACGGCAAGAATACAATGGCGTATCGAATCGTGGAAGGAGGTTGTCTGTCTGTGCAGCAAAATCAAGTAAATTCCATTCTGGAAGAGACCGGATTTGCCTATAAGAGAGACGGGGATTATTTCTACTCCGAAAAAAACTGCTGGCAGCGCGATTTTGGCTATTGCCGCCTCTATGACGAGCTCTGCCCGGTCTTCGGCATGATTCTTGACGCGGAACCCGTCGAATTTTCCTATGGCGGAAATCGCTGGCTCATCAAATTCTGGAAGGGTCAGTACGGCATCACCACAGGCGCGGAGATCGGCCTCTACCGCAGCGGCTCTGAAGATATCAATTCGCCGCGTTTTCGGGGAACTTTTTACGAGGCCGTCCCCGACGATGAGATGATGGAGCTGTCCTTCTCTCTAAAAAAGCATGGGCGGGTCATCCTGCGCCGCAGCGACAGGCACTTCTGGCTCACCGGTTTTCTGCCGGGCGAATTTTCCGAGCCCCGCAGCCTGACGCTGGACGCCAAAATTGTTTTCCCCTGCGAAGATATGGCGGAGGTCTTTGCCGAGGCGCTAAAGGGTCTGGGTTATACAGAGCGGGAATATTCCCGGGCGGGCGCCGCGGTGCGTATCCGCTATCGGAAACCCCACGGCAGGCGCAATTTTTGGGAAAAAGCCCGCGACCAGGCCGTGCAGCTCGTCAACTACGGCAACTGCAGGCTTTACCGGGCCGTCACCGCCCCCTATACCGACACGATGGATGCCTTGGAACACCTGCGCGGCACGGCGCCTCATGTCTTTCATCTCATGTGGAATGCCCTGTACCCCCACGCCTTCTTTGACACCTTCGCCTGGCTGTGGGAGCAGCTCAAACCGGAGAGAACCGAACCGCTTAAACTTCCGGCCCCGCTTCGGACGCCTGTCCAGCTTCCGGAGCCGATTCAAGTCTTGGAACCGATTCGGATCCCGGAGACCGCTGCGCCCTCCCGTTCTTCCGAACAGCCTCCGCTGATCCTCCCGATCCCCGTGTTCGTGCCGAGAGGCGAGCGCCGGCCCTCCCCTCCCCCCGCCTCTACCCCCGCCTCCGCCTCTGCTCCTGCTTCCCGCCCGCCTGAACCCAGCTGCCTATCGGAGCTGGAAGGGCAAAGACCTGCGGCGCATCGGGGCAGGCAGAGCCAAAATAGGCAGAATCTGGGCAGACAGCAGCAATATGGGCGCCGTTGACCGCCACCTGCACGCGGCCCTGCGCCGAGCCAAGCGGATCCCCTTCGACGCCTCTTCGAAGTTCATCCTCATGAGCGACTGCCACCGGGGGCAAGGCGACAACGCCGACAGTTTTTTGCGCAACCAGAGCCTGTTTTTCGGGGCGAAGGTGGGGGTTGAGGCGTTTTTTAGGGGACAGAGGGAATAAGGACAATTGCCCCTGCGCGGCGCTTCCTCTATAGGCTGTTGCAAAACGGGTCGTCGAGGACGCCGACCCCCTACATCATGTGGATGCATTTTACATCATGCAGCACAACTTGTAGGGGGCGGCCTCCCGGACGCCCCGTTCTTGCGTTTTGCTATAACCTATTTAAAAGAATCGCGCATCTTATGCCGTGTAGTCCACAAACCTGTGCAGCACTGTCACGATCTGGGCGCGGGTCGCGCTGCCCTTGGGATTCAGGATACCGCCGCCCTGGCCTTGGATCAGCTTTGCGCCCACAGCCCATTTCATCGCGGTCAGCGCGTCGCTGGAGACGGAAGCCTGATCCTTAAATACGCTCAGATCACCGACCGCGCTGACATCGTAGCCCTTGAACTGCGCGTAACGGTACAGCACCGAAGCCAGCTGCTCACGGGTGATGTTGGTATCCGGAGAAAAGGTCGTCGCGCTGGTGCCCTTCACAATGCCGTTCGCCGCCGCCCAAATCACGGGGGTCGTATAATATTGGCCGGCAGCTACATCGGTAAATGGGTTAGTCGCGGTAACGGCGGGACTGCCCGCCAGGCGATAGAGCATCGTCACCATCATGCCTCTGTTCATGGCCGTGTCTGGTGAAAAGGTAGTGGTCGTTACGCCGTTAACAATGCCGATGCCGTAAGCCCAGACGATGTCATTATAGGCCCAGTGGCCCGTGATGTCCGTGAAGGGGTTGACCGCCGTCCACT
>WQUU01000183.1 GCA_009781925.1 Bacillota bacterium
AAGTCGGCGTGGCCTGCCGCATCCTGGGCGGCGGGCGCGCCACAAAGGAGAGCGTCATCGACCCCGCCGTCGGCATCCTCATCCGGAAGAAAATCGGCGAACATGTCGCCGCCGGCGAGACGTTCGCCGAGATCCACGCCCGGGACGCGGAGACCTGCGCACAAGCCGAGGAGATTCTGCGGACAGCTTACGCCTTTGCGGACGCCCCCCGCGACAGGCCCCCCTTCATTCGGGGTGTTGTCCGGGCAGATACATAATATTAATACTTGTTATCAAAAAAATTTCCCCACTTCACAAAGGAGCAATGTAAATGAATCCTATTATCGAAAATATCCTCACGCGGCGCAGCTGCCGGGCCTATACCGACAAACCCATCCCCAGAGAGGACATCGAAGCCCTGCTCACTTGCGCCCGTTACGCCCCCAGCGCCAACAACCGCCGGCTCTGGAAATTCACCGCGGTTCTGGATCAGGCCCTGATCCAGAGGCTCGCGAAAGCCGTCGGCGCGGCGGTGGGCGCGGACGAGAGTTACTGCTTCTATCACCCGGCGGCGCTGATTATCCCCTCCAGCCAGGAGGACTACCCCTATGGCCGCGAGGACAACGCCTGCGCCCTGGAGAACATCTTCCTGGCCGCGCACAGTCTGGGCCTGGGCTCCGTGTGGATCAATCAGGCCTTCGGCAACTGCCACAACGCCGAAATCCGCGCGGTTCTCGCGGAGCTCGGCGTCCCGGAAAACCACGTGGTCTACGGCATGGCCGCGCTGGGCTATCCCGCCGGGGAACTGCCTGAGCCGGATAAGAGTGCGGACACGGCGATTGTAGGGTAAAAAGTTGACGCAAAAAGTAAATGCTGTTGCCCTGAAAACGGTTGCCCTGAAAATAGGGCCGCTCCGTTGACAAACGGCCTATGACATGGTAGAATAAACATAGAAAAGGGCAAGACCAAAGCGGTTACGCCACTACAGCAACGAGAAGATAGCCCGTTACTTTAGCAGAGCGGGGGCTATCTTCTCATATATCGACGTGCGAGTATTGCGACAATCGTAATGAATGAAAAACACTCCGTTTGGCTAAGGCAGCTAAACGGAGTGTTTTTTGTGAAAATAAGTTAATGTCTGTAAAAAAATCTTGACTTTTCGTCGGCATTTAACTATAATAGGCTTGCGGCATAGAAAGGGGGGAACCTACGCCACAAAAGAAGATGGGGCGTCCCTTCTCGGAAAACCCTAGGAATATTCGGTTGGATATTCGAGTGACAAAAGAAGAACTGCAAGTACTTGATGAATACTGCAAACGAAAAGACGTGAAACGTCCTCAGGGTTTACGAGACGGGATAAAAGCCCTTGAAAAAATGTAAAAGGAAGTGGCGCCCGATCGCGGCACGCGTAGTACGCCACTTCCCCCACCGACAATGCCCGAAAGCAAATACGGCATAAATATTATAGCATATGCCTCCACTGCTTTCAAGTATCGTCGGAAACAATACGAAAGGATTGATAAAAATGGCATACTCAATTTTGGAGGCCCTGTTCAATGGCAAGATCATCCCGTGGGAGCGGCGCGGTATTCAGACGCCGGAATACAAGGAATTGAGAAAAAAGATTGAAACCGGCAGGCAATATTTCACTGAGAAAATGTCATCGGACGATTACCTGCGGTTCCAAGAGTTAGAGGCGCTATACAGTGACGCGGACTCCGAAGAGGAAATCAACGTATACGCCCACGGTTTTACACTCGGTGTTCTCCTCATGGTGGAGGCCATGTCAAAAATAAAGGATATCATCAACGCATAAACGGACACTATGTAGGGACGCGAACGATCGCGCCCCTATTTCTTTTTCATATTCGACGAGATCTCGGTCAGGGCCTCGGCGGCCTCCATCTCGCAGTCCATGCTGCGGGCCAGGTCGCACAGCGCCACGATTCCCACCAGGCGGCCCTGGTCGGTCACCGGCAGGCGGCGCACCTGATCCTCGGACATGAGCCTGACACACTCGTCCACCGCATCAAAGGGCCCAGTGGTGACGATCCCCCGGCTCATAACGTCGGACACCGCCGTGTCTTTGGGATCCCCGTCCGCCGCGACACAGCGCAGCACAATGTCCCGATCCGTGAGGATGCCGCGCAGGTGGCCCTGACCGTCCACCACAGGCAGGGAGCCGATATTGTGCCGTTTTAAAAGCCGCGCGGCGGCGGAGACCGGCTCGCTCTGCTCCACCGAGATGACTCGGTCGCTCATGATGTCGCATACTTTTGTCATGTGAAAACCTCCGATTAAGATGTTAGGATGTGCTGAAACTATTATCGGCGGAGGCGGGGAAAAGTATACGGGGGATAAAAAAATATAGATATACTCTTGAAATTATAAAGAAATTCGAGTATAATATATCTATAATTTATCATTAGGGGGTTCAACCATGCCGTGTATCAGATCAAGCACAGATTTGCGGAACAACTACAACGAGATTTCCACATTCTGCCACGAAAGTCGAGAGCCAGTCTTCATTACAAAGAACGGTCAGGGAGATTTGGCGGTCATGAGCATCGATGCCTATGAGGCGCTCAACGGCAAGCTGGAGCTGTATCGCCTATTGAGCGAGGGGCGCAAAGCGGTGAACGAGGAGCGTGTACGCCCATTTGAAGATGTCATGCGTGATTTGTGGCAGGAGGCTGACAATGGGAAGCTATAAGATTGCCACCTCAGAGCCCGCAGAAAAGGATTTACATGAAATATATCGCTATATCTCCGAGCAACTAAATGTTCCAGGCGGAAATTCAACATCCAAGACTGAAACTGAAGGGGTATCCAAGGAAATTGTCCGCTGGAACCGTCGGCGGCATAAGAATAAACCATAGGGCTGAGCACCCTTGGTTGCAAGTGATCTCCCCCGCTTGACATTTTCCCCCTTTGCGGATACAATAGTGCCGTCATTGAACTTTGGAGGTTTTTTCATGAAAGTGCGCGGCCTAAACGAACTGCGGGAACTGTATTTACAATATTACGAATCCAAGGGTCACCTGCGGCTCCCCAGCTTTTCCCTCGTCCCCCGGAACGACCCCTCGCTGCTGCTGATCAACTCCGGCATGGCGCCCATGAAACCCTGGTTCACCGGGGAGGCGGAGCCGCCGAGCAGGCGGGTCTGCACCTGCCAAAAATGCGTGCGCACAGTGGACATCGACAACATCGGCCACACCTCCCGGCACGGCACCTATTTTGAGATGCTGGGCAACTTCTCCTTCGGCGACTACTTCAAACACGAGGCCATCGCCTTCTATTGGGAGTTTTTGACCTCCCCGGACTGGGTGGGTCTGGATTCCGCGTGCCTCTATCCCTCCGTCTATCGGGAGGACGACGAGGCCTATAAAATCTGGCGGGACGAGATCGGCATCCCGGAAGCGCGCATCTACCGCCTGGGCCGGGAGGACAACTTCTGGGATCACGGCTCCGGCCCCTGCGGCCCCAGTTCGGAGGTGTATTTCGACCGGGGCGAAAAGTACGGCTGCGGCAGCCCGGACTGCGCACCCGGCTGCGACTGCGACCGTTTTATGGAGGTCGGCAATATCGTCTTCTCCCAGTATAGCAACGAGGGCAGCGGCGTCTATACGGAATTGGAGCAAAAAAACATCGACTTCGGCGGGGGCCTGGAGCGCCTGGCCATCGCGGTGCAGGAGGCGGAGAGCTTCTTCGCCGTGGACACGCTGATGCGCATCACAAATAGGGTGTCCGAGCTCACGGGCGTGACTTACAACCAGAGCCACGAAAAAGATGTCTCCCTGCGGATCATCACCGACCACATCCGCAGCGCGACCTTCTTAATCTGCGACGGGGTTCTCCCCTCCAACGAGGGGCGGGGCTATGTCCTGCGCAGGCTCCTGCGCCGGGCCGCCCGCCATGGGAAACTTTTGGGCGTCGGCGAGCCCTTCCTCTACAACGTCTCGGAAACCGTCGTTCAGGAGAACGCCGGAGCCTATCCCGAACTCCGCGACAAACAGCACTACATCGCCCGTGTCATCAAGATCGAGGAGGAGAATTTTAATAAGACCATTGATGGCGGCATACGGATTTTAAATGAGCTCACCGCCGCCCACAGGGCCGCGCACGAGACCGTCTTTTCCGGTGCGGACGCCTTCAAACTCTACGACACCTACGGCTTCCCCATTGATCTGACCGTCGAGCTGGAGCAGGAACAGGGCTTTTCCGTAGACCGCGACGCCTTTGACACCCTCATGCAGGAGCAGCGCGTCCGGGCGAGAAAGGCCCGTGAGTCTTTGAATGACGCCTGGGCCGGCCTGGATCTCGGTTTGGACAACAGCCCCACCCGCTTCACCGGCTACG
>WQUU01000184.1 GCA_009781925.1 Bacillota bacterium
CCCCTCCATCAGACCGGGGATGTGGAACTGGCGGCGCACCTCATGGATGATCAGCGAAGCCGCGCGGGCGACCGAGTTGATGATCAGGGAGGAGAACAGCCAAGGGGCCGCCGCGCCGATCAGCGCGCCGATGAACACCATGGGGGAGGAGATCTGGATACCGGTGGAGGCCAGTCGCTGGGCCTCGGCGACGCCGGCGCCCGCCTGTACCGTGCTGACGTCGGTGAGGAAGGAGCCGAACAGCGACACCGCCGCAATGACGGCCGAACCGATGGCGACGCCCTTGGTGATGGCCTTGGTCGTGTTGCCGACGGAATCCAAATGGTCGAGAACCTTGCGGGCCTCCGCGTCGAGCCCGGAGAGCTCGCCCACACCGCCGGCGTTGTCCGAGATGGGGCCAAAGGAGTCCATCGCCACGTTGTTGCCGGTCAGAGTCAGCATACCGATGCCGGTCATGGCCACGCCGTACAGGACATAGACCGTGTGCTCCACGGGGCTCGCCCCGACGCCGGAGTAAATCAGAACGGAGATCAGGATCGTGATGGCGATGACAATCACCTGCCACACGGACACCTCATAGCCGGTGGCGATGCCGCGTAAAATCAGCGTGGCGGGGCCGGTTTTGGCGGCTCCCGCGATACTTTTGACCGGTTTGTAATGGCCGTCCGTGAAGTGCTTTGTCAGCTCGTCCAGCACGATCGCCAGCGCAATACCCACGCCGACGGAGAGGAACGCGCGAAATTCATTCATGTAAAACATCGCGAGGAAGAAAAACGCCACAAGACAGATTCCGGCGGAGGTATAAAACCCCTTGTTGATCGCGGACATGGCGTTTTGCTCTTTTCCGGTTTTGTTCTTGCTGCCGCGCACCACATAGGTTCCGATCATGGAGGAGAACACGCCGATACCGCGCACCAGCAGCGGGAAGACGATCCATTTGAGGTCATGGGTGATCGTCATCAGCGCGAGGCCCAAGATCAGGCCGGAGACGATGGTAACCTCATAGGACTCGAAGATGTCCGCCGCCATACCGGCGCAGTCACCCACATTGTCGCCCACGAGGTCGGCGATGACAGCGGCGTTTCTGGGGTCATCCTCCGGGATACCGGCCTCGACTTTGCCGACCAGATCCGCACCCACATCGGCGGCCTTTGTGTAGATACCGCCGCCGACGCGCATGAACAGCGCCAGCAACGTGCCGCCGAAGCCGAAGCCGAGGAGGGCGTCAGGCGCGGCGGTGCCGAAGATGATGAAGATCAGGGTGCCGCCCAAGAGGCCGAGGCCGTCGGTCAACATGCCGGTGATCGTGCCGGCGCGGTAGGCGATGCGCAGCGCCT
Source organism: Bacillota bacterium (assembly GCA_009781925.1). Taxonomy (GTDB): domain Bacteria; phylum Bacillota; class Clostridia; order Oscillospirales; family Oscillospiraceae; genus WQUU01. The sequence continues at coordinate 1,338 of WQUU01000184.1, forward strand.
CGCCAAAACTGCGGCGGGCGGCGGAGGCGACGCGCACGTTGGCCTGCACGGCCATGCGCATCCCGAACTGCCCGACCATCAGGGAGAAGGCGGAGCCCATGATGAAAGCGATCGCGCGGCCTACGCCCACCACGATTTTTATCTGATCCGGAGAAAGCAGAGGGAAACGATCCTGCGCCCCCTGGGAGGGGGGAGCGATGTAGACGGAGAAAAACAGAATTACCGTAAAGACCGCAACCAGCGGCAGGATGCTCTTGAGCTGGCGCTTCAGATAGGCGTTGGCGCCCTCTCGGATGCCGTTCCAGACCTCTTGCATTTTCGGCGTGCCCTTGTCGGATCGCATCACCTGTCTGCGGAGCACGAGGGCATAACAGAGCCCCAGCAGCGCGATGAGCAGTACGACAAAGATGCCGATGATCTCAAACATCGTCAATTTCTTGGCAACTTCGGTACTAATGTTAAACATACAACAGCATTTCCCCTCTCATTCTATGTAGGGCCATGAAATCGCGACCGGCCATAAGCCCGGCCACACACTCCCATTGACAGCAAAAACGCCAATACTGCCAAATTTGACCCATGATAATAATAATCCGATTCTGAGAAATGTCAAGCGCTTTTTGACAGCTTCTTTTTTTTCAGAGCAACAAAAATGTCAACCAAAATCTAAATGTCATTCTGAGCGCAGCGAAGAATCTAAAAACAGGGAATTTTTAAAGATTCTTCGCTGCGCTCAGAATGACTGTAGGGGACGCCGCATGACTGTAGGAGACGCCGCCCTCGGCGTCCCGGCATCAAGCGCCCTCGGCGTCCCGGCATCAAGCGCCCTCGGCGTCCCGGCATCAAGCGCCCTCGGCGTCCCGGCGCCAAGGGCCTCAGAAGTACACCGCGCGCTCACCGCCGATGAGCTTCGGCCTCGTCTTTGCCGCGGCGACGGACGCCTCGCCGATTTTCCTCGTCTCCAGCCGCAGGGGTACCGCCACGGCCTTCAGGTGCATGCCGATGAGTGTGCCGCCGATATCCAGGCCCGCCTCGGCGCGGACAGCTTCCACCACTGCGGGGTCTCGCATCCCCTCAAAAGCCGCCGCCGCGAAGGAGCCGCCGGCCTTCGGCATGGGCCGGACGCAGACCTCCTCATAGCCCCGGCGCTCGGCCAGTTCACGCTCCACGACCAGCGCGCGGTTTAAATGCTCACAGCACTGCGCGGCCAGATACAGGCCCCGCTCCGCCAATATTGGGGCGATGGCGTCATATACCGCCGCCGCGGCCTCCGGCGCGGAGTTTTGGCCGATCCGCCCGCCCTGGATCTCACTGGAGGAGCAACCCACGACGACCAGCGCGCCGGGCTTTAATTGGGCCGCTTCCAAAAGCTCCGCCATCGCCGCGCGGGTCTCGGATCGGATGATTTCAAGGTCAGTCATTGTCGTCATGGGCCCCCTGTTTCTTTTCCTCGATTTTCTCTTCAATTTCCTGTTCGATTTCTTGCTCAATTTCCGTTATTTGCTTTTTACGGAAGGCAAAGAGGCGCTGACCGGCGAAATTGAGCAGCGTAAAAATCACCGCGCCCGCGACATAGGCCACATTGTCCTGCAGCGACTTGGATTGCCCGGAGAGCAGGCTCTGCACAAGAGGCCTGGCCGCGCCGTAGGCAATGCCGTAGCAGATGGCGATGACCACGCCAAAGCGCCAGAACTCGGGCCACATTTTCTCCTTGCTGCGGAAGGTGAAACTCTTATTGAGGAAAAAGCTCATGAGGCTGGAGAGCACATAGCCCAGCGCCGAAAAGAGCCAGTAGCGGGCCGTGTCGGGCCAGTAGGGGACGCGCAGCAGGTTATAGCCCCCGAACATGATGGCCATACCCACCACGGTATTGACCACACCGACCATCACAAAGCGGACAAAGGTCACGGAATAGAGCCACTGAATCAGTTTTTTCATTCGTTCACTCCCAGGCGATCTCAAAAGCGGGCCGATGTGGGCGCCGGCCCCCGCTAATTGCTATATTATAGCACAATTTACCTGTTTTTCAATTGACATTTACGCATAGAGCGAATATAGTTGATTCATCAACGAATTGGAGGTTACCCATGAAAAGCTGCCGCAAAGAGCTCCTGTTCCACACCAAGACCCGCCGGGCCTTCTTAAATATCACTCCCCTGGTGGAACAGGCCCTCGCCGAGAGCGGCGTCCGGGAGGGCCTGTGTCTCGTGAACGCCATGCACATCACAGCCAGCGTATTTATCAACGACGACGAGAGCGGCCTGCACCGGGATTTTGACCGCTGGCTGGAGAAGCTCGCGCCGGAAAAGCCCTACAGCCAGTACGACCACAACGGCTATGAGGACAACGCCGACGCGCATTTAAAGCGCAGCGTCATGGGCCGGGAGGTGGTCTGCGCCGTCACAGCCGGGAAACTGGACTTCGGCCCCTGGGAGCAGATTTTCTACGGCGAGTTCGACGGCATGCGGGATAAGCGGGTGCTGGTGAAGGTGATCGGGGAATAGGGGGAGGAGAAACCGTGGACACCTTTGACACCCTCAACGACATCTACGCCGCCCTGAACGCCCGGGCCGCAGTCATCCGCGCCGCGATGCAAAGCATCGGCGTTGCGACGGCCCAAGGCTTTTACAACAACCACTACGTCAAACGAAACGGTGCATACGTCGCCGAAGCCTACCCAATCCCCGTACTGACCGCCGGGACGGAGTTCAATATCGGCAGGGAATTCGACATCGGCGTTGACCTGAACGAAACCTCTCTCGAGTTCCACATCCCGCGCGAAAAAGCGCTGGCACTGGACTACCCCGCGCTGATGGAGAAGCACCGCGCAGAAGTCTACGGCGCGGAGGAGTTTTTGGGGAATTTCGAGGAGGACGGCGCGGCGTCCGTCGCCCAAAAGATTGCGGAAAGCGATGAGGAGACGGTTTGCGTATGCCTCTTCTTTGCGCCGTCGATAAGCGCTGAGGAAATCGCCGCCGCCGCACAATTTTTCAGAACC
>WQUU01000185.1 GCA_009781925.1 Bacillota bacterium
CCTCGGTGCGGATGAGGGCGATGCGGCGATAGAGATCCATGCGCTGCTTGTCACTGGGGACATATTTCTCCGGGATGTTCGCGGCCACGGAGAGGTCGGCGGAACACTCGGCGCGCACCTCGGGTTTTTCGCCTCGCTCCTCCAGAACGGCCTCCCGCAGGAGCTTGACATACATGTCGTAGCCCACGTCGATCATGTGCCCGCTCTGCTCCGCGCCGAGGAGATTGCCCGCGCCGCGGATCTCCAGGTCGCGCATCGCGATCTTGAAGCCGGAGTTGAACTCCGCGAACTCCCGGATGGCACTGAGCCGCTTTTCCGCGATCTCTGTCAAGACTTTGTCCTTGCGGAAGGTGAGATAGGCGAAGGCCCGCCGGGAGCTGCGCCCAACCCGGCCCCGGATCTGGTGCAGCTGGGCCAGGCCCAGTTTGTCCGCGTCCTCGATGATCAGCGTATTCACGTTGGGGATGTCGATGCCGGTCTCGATGATGGTGGTGCACACCAGCACCTGGCACTCCCCCGAGGAGACGCTGTCCATCATCTGGGATAACTCGTCCTCTGCCATGCGCCCGTGGGCGACGCCGAGGGAGACGCCCTCCAGCATCTCGCTGAGCCGATAGGCCGTGCGGTCGATGGTCTCGATGCGGTTGTGCAGGTAATACACCTGCCCCCCGCGCTGAACCTCCCGGCGAATCGCCTCGCACAGCGTATCCCAGTCGTGCTCCATGACGTAGGTCTGCACCGGCAGGCGATCCAGGGGCGGCTCCTCGATGGTGCTCATGTCCCGGATGGAGGACAGGGCCATGTTGAGGGTGCGGGGGATGGGCGTGGCGGAGAGGGTGAGGGCATCCACAGAGCGGCTCATCTCCTTCAAGCGCTCCTTATGGGAGACGCCAAAGCGCTGCTCCTCGTCCACCACCAGCAGCCCCAGGTCTTTGAACACCACGTCTTTTTGCAGGAGCCGGTGGGTGCCGATGGCGATGTCCACCTCTCCGGTTTTGAGGCCGAGGAGGGCCTCTTTGATCTGCGCCGGGCTGCGGAAACGGGAGAGCACCTCGATCTTGATCGGATAGCCGAAGAAGCGGGAGACGGCGGTCTGGTAGTGCTGCTGGGCCAAGACGGTTGTGGGCACCAGCATGGCCGCCTGCTTGCCGTCCAGAACGCATTTCATCACGGCGCGCAGAGCCACCTCCGTCTTGCCGTAGCCCACGTCGCCGCAGAGGAGGCGATCCATGGGGGAGTCGCTCTCCATGTCGCGTTTGATCTCCCGCACGCAGCGGAGCTGGTCGTCGGTCTCCACATAGCCGAAGGAATTCTCAAACTCCGTCTGCCAGGGGGAATCCGGGGAAAAGGCATAGCCTTTTAGTCGGCTGCGGGCGGCGTAGAGGGCAATGAGCTCTTTTGCCATCTCCCTGGCGGCGGCTTTGGCCCGGGTCTTCGCGCGCGTCCAGTCCGCGCCGCCTATTTTCGACAGGCGCACGGGCGTGTCCTGCGCCGCGCCCAGGTATTTGGACACCAAGTCGAGCTGCGTGGCCGGGACATAGAGCACATCCTTGCCCGCGTAGGCAATTTTGACGTAGTCCTTCTCGACCCCGTCCACCGGCATTTTCACGATCCCCATAAACCGGCCGATGCCGTGAACCTCGTGAACCACCAGATCGCCCACAGAGAGGTCGGCGTAACTGTTTAACGCCTGGCGGTTTTTGCGGATCACGCGGCCCGTGCGCTGTTTCAGCCCGGCGCCCATGAGCTGGGTGTCCGTTAAGACGGCCAGGCGCGCCTCCGCGACCTCCAGCCCCGCGCTGAGGGCCCCGACGGAGACGGCGCAGACCCCCGGCTGAGGCAGCTTTGCCAGCGCGGCATCCACACCGGCGCGGAGCTCCTCCTCTTTCAGGCGGGTTTCCAGGATCTCCGCCCGGCGCTGGTCGGCCGTCAAGAGGACGACCCGGTAGTTTTGAGAGAGGTAGTGGCGCACGTCTTCAACGGCGGTGTCCAGTGAGCCGCCGTAGCTGGGCAGTTGTTTGCAGGGCAGGCCCAGAATCGCCCTCGGCTCGATGGGGTAGCGGGAGACGGTGAAGGTATCCGCCATCACCGTGGGGAAATCCGCAAAAACACCCAGGCAGCTGCCAAATTCCCGGTAAAACACCGCCAGCGGCCCGGAGACGGCTCCGTCCTCGATCAGGGCGGAGACTTCTTCCCGCTGCTGCTTTTCAAAGCCGGCGGCCCGCTCCGTACACTTGCCGGGCTGATCGATGAAGACGAGCGCGTCCGGCGGGATGTAGTCCAGGGCGGTGCTGACGCGCGCATCGAGGAGGGCGGCGTAGCGGTCAAGACAGGTCAGGTGACCGCATTCGCCGAGCCGCTCCGCGTCCTCGTCCAAGGTGCGCAGGAGTCTTTCCAGCTCGGGGCGGCGGCTGTGGCCGCGGAGCCTCTTCGCGTGCGCGCGGATTTTTTCCGCCAGAGCCTTGGCTCCGCCGGGGCAAGTTGAGGGCAAAAGTTCAGAGGCGGGCAGGATCCGGGCGCTCCGGATGGGCTCACTTCTCCGCTGGCTGCCGGTGTTGAAGAAGGCCAGGGAGTCCACGTCGTCCCCCCAGAATTCGGCGCGCAGGGGTTCGCTGTAAGCCGGGGAGAAAAAGTCCAGAATCCCGCCGCGCCGGGCATATTGGCCGGGGCCCTCCACCTGCTCGGCCCGGAGGTACCCGGCCTCGATCAGTTTGCGCTCGATCTCCTCCGGCGGGACACGCTGGCCCAGACTGAGCGCAAAGGCCGCGTTTTCAAAGGCCTCCTTCGGCCCGGTTCGCTGCATGAGGCCGGTGGCGGTGCAGAGCACGATTTTTGCCTCCCCGCGCAGCATGGCGTCCAGGGCCCTGAGGCGCTTTTGCTCCTCAAAACGGGAAGCGCTCTCCGCGGAGATGAGGCACAGCTCCCGGGCCGCCAGTGTGACCGGCTCGAGCTGTAAAAAGGCGCGCAGATCGTCCAGGAGGGCGCTCTGGGCGGCCTCGTCCGGGCAGAGGAGGAAGAGAGGGCGCCCCGTCTCCGCCGCCAGCGCCGAGGCCAGGGCCGCCCGGTGCACCGGCGCAAGTCCGGACACAAGGACAGGCGAAACGCCCCCATCCAACGAGTGGACTAGGGGGTAGAGAGAGGGGGTATTCAGGAGTTCCTTCGCGATGTTCAGCATAGGAGACTATTTTACTATGATTTGAGAAGGAACGCAAGGGGGAAACGGTCAAAGGCCCGTCATTCAAAGGCCCGTCATTGCGAGCGCAGCGAAGCAATCCAGAATGTCCCCTGCCGCGGGGGTCTGGATTGCTTCGCAACGCCGTAAAGACAACGGGCGTTGCTCGCAATGACAGGCAAAATCACACCAGCTCCCCCGGCGGATTACCGGTACGGAGCGGCGGACGCTCCTTTCCGACCAGCTCAAGCCAAAATGTAAGTCAAAAAAGAAATAAACCTTGCGAAAAGGTTTTAAGACCTTTATAATGGGAAACGCAGCCTACAACCATGAAAGAAGGAATTTTGAAAAAATGAAAAAAGCAATGTTTATGATCGTGGGCATCCTCTTGCTGTCCATTGTTCTTGCAGCGTGTGGCGGTTCCGGCGGCGCAAGCCCAAGTGCGTCTCCGTCCGCGGCCCCGACCGCGACCTCGTCCCCAAGCGCCGCTCCGACCGAAAGCGCGGCGCCGGCTACTACCGATACCGGAACCTCCGACTCCTCCGACCCGACTTTGCAGAGCGTGGTCAGCCAGCTGCAAGCCACCTTTGACGGGATGTCGACCGATCAAGTCAAATACACGATCGATTTGCAGGGGAGCAATGTCGTCTTTACGATACAGATCCTGGCCGCGAGCACCGCGTCCGCCGCCGGCGACCCTGCCACCTTCTCATCCACATACGACAGCGCGGCCCAGTCAATCCTATCCTCCATCCAGCAGGTTTCGCCTTCGGTCACGTTGACTTTTACTATCACCGCGAAGGATAATACAGTCATCTATACAACAAATCTTGGATAATCGGCTCCATCGTGTATCTTTCACATTTCATCCAAAAACCAACAGGAGGCGTCATCATGCAAAACTTTGACTTCTACTCCCCCACGCGCGTCGTGTTCGGACGGGGAACCGAAAACCAAATCGGCGAACTCTTAAAACCCTACGCCAAGAAAGTGCTGCTGCACTACGGCGGCGGAAGCGTCAAAAAAAGCGGCCTCTATGACCGGATCACGGCGTCGCTCCAAGAGAGCGGCATTGCCTTCGTCGAACTCAGCGGCGTCAAGCCCAACCCCCGGCTCTCTCTGGTATACGAGGGGATCGCGCTTTGCAGGCGGGAAAATATCGATCTCATTCTGGCGGTCGGCGGGGGGAGCGTCATCGACTCCGCCAAGGCCATTGGCGTGGGCGTCTTCTATGACGGCGACGTCTGGGAGCTCTACGGCACTGCGCGGGAGATCGAGCGGATGCTGCCGGTGGCCACGGTGCTCACCATCCCCGCCGCGGGGAGCGAGTCCAGCAACGGCTCTGTCATCACAAATGAGGAAAAACAGCTGAAACTCAGCTATGACAACGACAAAATCCGTCCCCTGCTCAGCGCCGTGAACCCGGAGCTGTTCTTTACCCTTCCCAGAGAGCAGCTGGCCGCCGGCGTCGCCGACATGATGAGCCACGTCTTTGAGCGCTATTTCACCAACACCACGCACACCGACCTCACCGACGGGCTCTGTGAGGTCACCTTAAAAACCCTGATGAAAAACGCGCTCCTGGTCAGCGGGGACATGCAAAATTACGACGCCTGGGCCGACCTGGGTTTTGCCGGGACGGTGGCCCACAACGGGCTCGTGGGCATGGGCCGCGCCCAGGATTGGGCCTGTCACAGAATGGAGCACGAGCTCTCCGCCATCTATGACGTGGCCCACGGCGCGGGGCTGGCCGTCCTGACCCCCGCGTGGATGGAGTACGCATACAGGGACAATGTGAACATGTTCGTGCAGTTCGCCGTCAACGTGATGGGGGTAGAGGGCAGCTACCGCGACCCGGACGCCCTGGTGTTGGAGGGGATCAGCCGGCTGCGGGAGTTCTTCCGCAAAATGGGCCTGCCGGCGACACTGTCCGAACTCGGCATCGGAGAAGACCGACTGGAGGAGATGGCAAAAAAGGCCACGAAAGCGGCCTTCGGCGCGGAGCAGCCCATCGGCGGGCTGAAGAAGCTCTATTGGCAGGACGTGCTGAACATTTATGAGACAGTGAAATAGGGGGTACCTATCATGCGAACCATTCCGCTCGGAAAAACCGGGCTCCAAGTCCCCGCCGTCGCGGTGGGCTGTATGCGGATTGACGCGCTGACCCCCGCTGAGGCGGAGCGCTTTGTACAGGCCGCTTTGGATGAGGGCGCAAACTTTTTCGACCACGCCGATATCTACGGGGGCGGAGCCTGCGAGGAGATTTTCTCAAAAGCCGTCCACATGAGCGCGTCAGTCCGGGAAAAGCTCATTTTACAGTCCAAGTGCGGTATCCGCGAGGCGTCTTTTGACTTCTCCAAAGAGCACATCCTCTCAGCGGTGGACGGCATCCTCAGCCGGCTGCAGACCGATTATCTGGACGTCCTGTTGCTGCACCGCCCGGACGCGCTGATGGAGCCGGAGGAGGTCGCCGCGGCCTTTGACCGCCTGGAACGCGCCGGTAAAGTCCGGCATTTCGGCGTGTCCAACCAGAACCCGATGCAGATGCGGCTTTTGCAAAAATATGTGCGGCAGCCGATCGCGGCAAATCAATTGCAATTGAGCGTCACCAACGCCGGGATGATCGCGGCGGGCATCCATGTCAATATGGCGGAGGACGCCGCTGTGGATCGGGACGGCGGCGCGCTGGATTTCTGCCGCGTCCACGATATCACCATCCAGTGCTGGTCACCCTTCCAGTACGGTTTCTTCGAGGGGGTATTTCTCGGGAACGAGAAGTTTCCGGCGCTCAACGCGAAGATCGACGAGATTGCCGAAACCTACGGCGTGAGCAACACTGCCGTCGCCATGGCCTGGCTGCTGCGCCATCCGGCGGACATGCAGCCCGTGACGGGTACGATGAACCCGGCGCGGCTGCGCGACTGCGTCAAAGCCACGGAGATTCGCCTGACCCGCGCAGAGTGGTACGCGATCTATCTGGCGGCGGGGTATACGCTGCCGTAAGCGCCGTCTATAAACAATTCGTGAAGTTCCGCCCTCTTTTCTTGTAATTTGCGCGCCGCCGTGGTATGATGATCGGACTAACGCGGAACAGGAGAAACATCACCGATGAGGACAATGAAAACAAAACTTGCGGCCATTATTCTGGCGGTTCTGCTGGTCATCAGCTTTACCGCCTGTGCCTCCAGCGCGGTGCGGGAGCACAGCCCCGCCCCTTCCCCCTCTCCTTCACCCGGCGCCACCGCGGATCTGGACTACGTTGCCGCCTTCGCGAAATTCGATCCGGATACGACGACGATGACGGTCAACGGCGTGGCCGTGCCCTGGAGTGAATACTTCTACTGGCTGTACAGCGTGCTCAGCAGCTATACCTCGTCTTACGGCGGGGTTTCGGACTTCAACGCCACATATGACGGCACCAACACCATCCAGCAGTCCGTTTCAGACGCGGTAATGGGTCAAATCAAAACTTATAACGTATTGTATACGCAGGCCCAGACGCAGGGGCTCGCGCTCTCCGATACGGATCAGCAGGCTTTGGACGCCCAGTGGAAATCCGATGTGCAGAGCTTCGCCTCCCAGAACGCGAGCGCCGCGCCCACCGCGGGCCTCTCGGATGATCAGGCTTTCGCCCAGCAGGAGCAGGAATTCACCGACTATTTAAGCGCCAACTTTCTTCCGAAAGATCTATACGGCAAGCTGAACATGATCTCTTCCCTGTATAACCTCATGATGACAAATATGTTCGGCGAGAACGCCTCCAAGGTCTCAGACGCGGATACCCTCTCCTGGGCGGATGGCCAGGGTTACATCGCGGCGAAACACATTCTGTTCCTGACCGTGGACACCTCCACCGGCGCGGCCCTGGACGCCGCGGCCGTCGCGCAGGCGAAGCAAAAGGCGGAGGACACGCTGGCGACCCTGCAGGCGACGCCCACCGGCCAGCTTGCCGCCAAGTTCGACGAACTCATGGCCAAGAGCGAGGATCCGGGCCTCCAGAGTTACCCGGACGGCTACTGCTTTAACGACAACAGCGGCTTTGATCAGGCGTTCACGACCGCCGCCAAGGGCCTCGAGGTCGGACAGATAACCACGAGCCTCGTCCAGTCGAGTTCCGGCTACCACATCATCATGCGCGTCGCGGTGACCCCGGACATGGTGCCCATTATCTCCAGCAGCAGCGGCAGCAACAACACCTCGACCCTGCGGGAGCTCACGGCGCAGAGCCAGATGAGCGATCTGATGAAGGGCTGGGAGGACGCCGCGGCGATTACGACCGAGCCGGATTTCCAGAACCTCGACCTGAACGCGCTGTTCGGACTGTCGCCGGTGGCGGCGACAGACGCCGCGACGGCATCGCCCGCGGCGTGACAATAGCAGCGGAGAGAATAGATTGAAACAAACAGACGGGGATGTAGCAAAACATAAGAACGGGGCGTCCGGGAGGCCACCCCCTACAATATGCGCTGCATGATGTAAAATGCATCCACATGATGTAGGGATCGGCGGCCTCGACGACCCGTTTTGCTACAACCCCTTTTGTTTTACCGCGCCAATTTACCGCGCCGCGCCAAAAAACTTCTTGACATCTCCTATCATTTCTGTTATCATTACCCCAATCATAATTGCCATGTGCTGCGGTTGCCGCTTTAGCGGTGAGCGGCACGGTCAAATAATCCAAAGGCTATGACGAAAACGAGTACCCGCAGCGTGAAGCGCAGAGAGGGGGCGGCCGGTGAGAGCCCCCGTGAGCGATGCGGCGAAGCCCTTTCCGAGCCTCGGGCCGAACGATTGTAGGGAACGGATTCCTCCGTTCCAATCCAGTAGACCCCGACGGTGTCCGCCCGTTACAGCGGAGACGGTATCGCGCGGCGATGCCGGTTGAGCGCGGGCATTGCCCGAAGCCAGGTGGTAACGCGGATTCATTGATTCGCCCTGGGAGAGAAAGTTTCTCTTTCCCAGGGTTTTTTCATTTTTTGTAGGGGACGGATAAACCCGTTCCGATATCCCGCATAAATACGCGGAACGGATAAATCTGTTCCCTACAAACGGGTTTATCATTTCCAGGAGGTGTCCTATGTCTGAAATTCTAAAATCCCACAAGCTGGACAGCGTCTGTTACGACGTGCGCGGGCCAGTGGTACACGAGGCCTCTCTGATGGAGGCCCGGGGGGAGAAGATTTTAAAGCTCAACATCGGCAACCCCGCCGCCTTCGGCTTCAAGGCCCCGCAGTACCTTTTGGACGAGGTCGCGGAAAACCTCCGCAACGCCGACCCCTATTCGGATTCCAAGGGTCTCCTCAGCGCCAGGCTCGCCATCGTGGACTGGAGCAGGAAAAAGGGCATTGAGGGCGTCACGTCCGACGACGTCTACACCGGCAACGGCGTCTCCGAGCTCATTGTCACGCTGATGCAGGGGCTCCTGGACGCGGGGGACGAGGTGCTCATCCCCTCCCCGGACTACCCCCTCTGGACGGCGGCGGCGACCCTGGCCGGCGGGAGGCCGGCACACTATGTCTGTGACGAGAAGAGCAATTGGTATCCCGATCTCGCCGACATGGCCAAAAAAATTACCCCCCGCACAAAGGGGATCGTGGTCATCGACCCCAACAACCCCACCGGGGCTCTCTATCCCAGGGATATCCTGGAGGGGATCGTAAATCTGGCCCGGGAGCACAGCCTGATCCTCTTCTCCGACGAGATCTATGACCGCCTGCTCTTTGACGGCAAGGCCCATACGGCGCTCGCCGCCCTGGCGCCGGATCTCTTCTGCGTGACCCTGGGGGGCCTGTCAAAGTCCCACCGCGCCGCCGGTTTCCGCGCCGGCTGGATGTGTCTCTCCGGGGACAAGGAGAGCGCCGCGAGCTACATAGAGGGCCTGAACATGCTGGCCTCCATGCGCCTGTGCTCCAACGTCCCGGCCCAGTACGCCGTCGCCGCCGCGCTCCGGGACGGGAGCGCCGACCCGGATTTGCTCCCCGGCGGGCGCTTCTGGGCTCAGCGGGAGGCCGTCATGGCGGCGCTGAACAACACCTCCGGCCTCTCCGCCGTGCGCCCCGAGGCGGCGTTTTACATCTTCCCCCGGATCGACAGTTCGCTTTACCCGATCGAGGACGACGAGCGCTTCGCCCTGGATCTTTTGAAGGAAAAGCACATCCTCATCGTCCACGGCAAGGGCTTTAACTACATGACCCCCGACCACTTCCGCATCGTCTGCCTGCCGGAGGCGGCGGAGCTCACCCGCGCGGTGATGGAAATCGGCGCGTTTTTGGAACATTATAAACAATAATACAAGGAGGTTCCACCATGTCAGACTACAAATTCGAAACCCTTCAGATCCACGCGGGGCAGGAGACCCCGGATCCGGCCACGGACTCCCGGGCCGTGCCGATCTACATGACCTCCGCCTACGTCTTCCCGAGCAGCGCCGCGGCGGCGGCCCGTTTTGAGCTCAGAGACGGCGGCAACATCTACACCCGGATCATGAACCCCACCTCGGACGTGTTTGAAAAGCGCGTCGCGGCCCTGGAAAAGGGCGTAGGTGCCCTGAGCTTCGCCTCCGGCATGGCGGCGGAGGTCGCCGCCATAGAGAACATCGCCCGCGCCGGCGACCACATTGTCTCCGCCTCGAATATCTATGGCGGCACCTTTAACCTCTTTTCCCACACCCTCCCCGACCGCGGCATCCCCTGCACCTTTGTGGATCCCATGGATCTGGAGGGTTTTGAGGCCGCCGTCCGCCCGAACACGAAGCTCATCTTCGTGGAGACTTTGGGCAACCCGAATTCGGACATCATCGACCTTGAGGCCGTGGCAGATATCGCCCACAGGCACGGTATCCCCTTCTTTGTGGACAGCACCTTCTCCACCCCCTACCTGCTGCGCCCCATCGAATACGGCGCGGATATCGTCATCCACTCCGCCACAAAGTTTCTGGGCGGGCACGGCACCGTCATGGGCGGCGTCGTGGTGGACTGCGGCACCTTTGACTGGGCGCAGAACGGCAAGTTCCCCGGTTTGAGCGAGCCCAATCCCTCCTATCACGGCATCGTGTTCACCGAGGCGGCGGGCAACGCGGCCTTTATCATCAAACTGCGCACCCACATTCTGCGGGACACGGGCGCGGCCCCCTCGCCTTTTAACTCCTTCCTGCTCCTCCAGGGTCTGGAGACCCTGTCCCTGCGCGTGGAGCGGCATGTGGAAAACGCGCTCAAAGTGGTGGATTACCTGAAGAATCATCCGAAAGTCGAGCGAGTGCACCACCCCTCTCTGGCCACGGGCCGGGCCAAGGAGCTCTACGACCTCCAGTACCCACGCGGCGCGGCGTCCGTCTTCACCTTCGAGATCAAGGGGGACGGGGATCGGGCCCGGCGCTTCTCGGAGAGTTTAAAACTCTTTTACAACGCGACCAACCTGGCGGACGTGAAGTCCGTCGTGACCCACTCGGCCTCCACCACCCACTCCCAGATGAGCGAGGACGAGCTGCGCCTCGCCGGCATAGAGCCGACCACGCTTCGCCTGAGCATTGGCACCGAGCACATCGACGACATCCTGGCGGATCTGGAACAGGGGTTTGAGCAGGTGTAGGGGAACAAACCCCCGGCGCTGCGCGCCACCCCCTTTCAAAAGGGGGCGCAAGGGCACGACAAATAAGCGACAACAACGGCGGCGCATCTCTGCGCCGCCGCTTTGCGAAAGGGAGCAAGTAGTCGCCCTTTCCCCTATTCCCCTCTGGAGAGGGGTGTCCGAAGGGCGGGGTGTGGGCCCTTAGTGGTTCTGCCCTTGCCCTTCTTACACCGCCCTTACGCCGCCGCCCCCGTTGCCACGATAAAGCGGTGCAGTACCGCGGCCGCCTCGGCGCGGGTCGCGAGCCCTGTCGGGTCAAGGATATTGCCG
>WQUU01000186.1 GCA_009781925.1 Bacillota bacterium
ATTGAAAAAATGAGTATGGTGACACTCGCCGGCCCGCTCGGGAGCGTCGATACGGCCATTCACAAATTTGTCCTCAACCGGGAGTTCCACCCCGAAAACGCGTCCGCCCTCATCCCCGCCGAGATCGGCCTCACGCCTGTGGCGGGCGACGACCCCTACGCCGAAAACCTTGCGCGCGCCCGCCGTCTGGCGGGTATTCTGGGTGTTCCCCTGCATTTTCAGGACTTCGCCGCTCACGGCCTGTGCGCCGGGCGCGCGGCTGACGCGATTGAAGCGCTGGATACGGAGGTCTCCGCTTTGGTGGCGGAGCGGGAGGAGCTGAGCCGCTATGCCGACGAATGCGACGCCCTCGCCACGCAGGTCGAGTACTTTCTCAGCGTGGATGAGAGGCTCGCAAATCTGCTCAATATGCGCTACGTGAAGTTCCGTTACGGCAAGATCCACACGGCGGACTACGCGTACTGCTTTGATGAGATCCGCAAACGGCGGGACGCCTTTGTCATCGACACAAGCCAAATCGGGGACTGGACGTATATGATGTATGTCGCCCTGCCCCGCACGATAACAGAGGTGGACGCCCTGACCGCCGCGCGCGGCTTCACCCGCATCCGCATCCCTGACAGTTTTCGCGGAGAGGGTACGGCCACAGAGGCCAGCCTGCATCTGGCGGACGAATCGGCAAAAGCCAGGGCGCGGATCGGCGAGATCGGCGAAACCCTCGCCGCCCTGGGGCAGCAAAAACAAGATGAACTTCTGGAGAACTACTCCTGTCTGCGCTTTTACAGCGAGGCCTATGGCCTGCGCGCCTCCGCCGGCCGGCGGAGGGACTGGTATTTTCTCATCGGCTGGGTACCCACAGAGGGCGAGGACACCTATGTGGACGAGTGCGACCGGGCGCAGGACATCACCTGCTTTTCCGCCCAGGACGAGGAAGTGGACTTCACCGCCCCTCCCACGAAGCTGCGCCTCAACTTCCTGCAAAAAATCTTTGAGCCCCTCCTGAGCATGTACGGCCAGCCCTCCTACCGCGAGCTCGATCCCTCCATGTTCGTCGCGGTCACGTATATGATCCTCTACGGCATCATGTTCGGGGATGTGGGGCAGGGAATCGTCATGGCTCTGGTCGGCCTGTTCGTCCGCTTCAAAATGAAAAACTGGCTGGGCGGCATCATCACCTGCTGCGGCGTCTCCGCCACGCTTGTCGGCTTTGTCTACGGCAGCGTCTTCGGCAACGAGGAGATCATGCCTTGGGGATTTAAGGCGCTCAGATCGGGCAACGTCACCACGATGCTTGTCTTCGCCATCGGGCTCGGCGCTGTCCTGATCGCCCTGGTCATGGGGCTCAACATCTATAATGGTTTCCGGCGGAAGGACTGGGGCAAAGCCCTCTTCAGCGGTAACGGCATCGCGGGTTTTGTGTTCTACTACGGTCTCATCGCGGCCGGGCTCTGCACTCTGGTCTTGCATGTCAACCTGTTTCACGTCTGGTATACCATCCCGGTGCTTATTCTGCCGCTTGTCTGTATCATGCTGTCGGAGCCCTTGGGCCACATGCTGAAACGGGGCCCCGGCAAAAAGAAGGTCAAGGTCGGCTCCTATGTCTCCACCGGTTTTTTTGAGATGTTCGAGACGGTTTTGGCTTACCTCACCAATACCATGAGTTTTTTGCGTGTGGGCGCCTACGCCATCATCCATGTGGGGCTCATGATGGTGGTTCAGATCCTGGCCGGTACCCACGTCCAAGGTCTCGCCGTGATCATAATTGGCAACGCCTTCGTTATCGGCTTTGAGGGCTTTTTGGTGGGCATTCAGGCGCTCCGTCTGGAATTCTATGAGTTGTTCAGCCGTTTCTACGCGGGTGACGGGAAAAAATTCACCGCGCCGACCGTCGATTACAGCCGTTAATTTTTGCAAAATATCATGTCACCATCATTTTAGGAGGAATTTGTGATGAACTACGTCGCTCTGCTACTTGGAATTCTGCTCCTTTTCGTCCCCTTCGCCCTTATCGCACTGCGCAAATTGCGCGGCAAAAAGGCCAAAAACATGCTCTTTGGCAACATCGCCGCCTTCTTCGGTATTTTTCTTCTCGCCTCCGTCTTCACTCTGAGCGGCCATGCCATGGCCGCGGCGGCTGATACCACCGCGACGGGCACCGCAGCAGGTGATCTTTCCGCTGGTCTCAAGTATATCAGCGCCGCGCTGGCCGTCGGTATCTCCGGCATCGCCTCCGGTATCGCCGTGGCCTCTGTCGCGTCGTCGGCCATGGGCGCCCTCTCGGAGAACGACAGCATTTTCGGCAAGGCTATCGTCTTTGTCGCCATGGCGGAGGGCATTGCGCTGTTCGGCCTGATTGTCGCGATTCTGCTCATCAACGCGTAATGCGCTATTTTGCCATTTCCGCGGATGACGACACCCTCACCGGCCTGCGGCTGGCGGGGATTGAGGGCGCTGTCGCCACGGCCAAGCGCGACGTTCTGGCTCTCATCGAGAGCTCCCGCGCGGACGAGACGATAGCCGTGCTGCTCATCACCGAGCCCTGCTACGAGCTCTGCCGCGACACCATTGACACGCTCAAGCTCAGTGCGATGAGGCCGCTGATCTCCATCATCCCGCCCGCCACAGGCTCCTGGGGCGATACGGGATCGATCACGCGCCTCATCCGCGAGGCGATCGGGGTGAAAATATAATGCAACAACCGGCGCAACAACAGCATAAGCTGGATGTGTTTGTCCAGACGATCATGGAGGAGTCCACCGCGGAGGTCAACGACATCCTGCGGCAGATGGAGGTCGAGCACAAGGAGGCCATCGCCACCGCCCGCGCCTCCCTGGAGCAGGAGGCGGCGCGCTATAAGACCGCCAAGATCTCGGAGATCCGCGCCCGGGAGAATCGCCGGGTCAACGCCCGCATGACTGAGAACAAACAGAAACTGCTGGAGTTCCGGGAGGAGTGCGCAAACGAGAACTTCAGGCGGGTGCAGGAGCGCCTCCGGGTCTTTATGGACGACCCCAAGTATGTGGAACATTTAAAATATCTGCTCCGGCGCGCGACCAAGCTCCTGTCTCCGGGCGGGGCGGCGGACGTCTATCTTCGGCCGGAGGACATGCGCCTGGCCGATACATTGGGCGCGTCCGCGCCGAACTTTCGGCTGAGCTTCCATCCGGGCCATCAGCATCTGGGCGGGCTGCAGCTTGTCAGCCACGAACAGGGGATGCGGGTGGACATGAGTTTTGACTCCGCGCTGAACGATTTGGTCGGGCATTTTGCCGAAATCTCCGGGATGAATATTGGGTAAAGGCCAAGGGCGCTCCCTCAGTCAGCGGACGGCGCAAGGACAGCGCGCTGACAGCTCCCTCAAACGCGCAGGGGCAGCGCTGGGGAGCCAAGGAGCCTCCCATTTCGTGCACACTGACTCTATGAGACATAAGGCTCCCTCCGCGAGGGAGCCAGAGTGCCACAGAATTTTAAGTACAGGTTTAATACCGGTTAATTATTATGCACCGTGGCCCCCTCGGGGAGGGGGCTGTTCGGCGAAGCCGAACTGGGGGAGTTTCTCATAATATGGCTATTCGTTATACAATTCAAGGCATCAACGGCCCTGTGGTGACGGTACAGGGCGGGCGGAGCCTGCCTATGATGAGCCTCGTGTATGTCGGCGGCCTGCGGCTGCCCGGTGAGGTGGTCAGCTCCAGGGGGGAAACCTCTGTCATTCAGGTGTACGAGGATACCGCCGGCTTAAAAACCGGCGAGACGGTCGATCCCACCGGCGGCCCGCTGAAGGTGCGCCTGGGCCCCGGCATGATCGGCAACATCTATGACGGCATCGCCAGACCTCTCCGGCAGATCGAGTCCATGGCCGGGCCCTTCATCGCCCGGGGCATCACCCTGCCCGCCCTGGATGAGGAGCGGTTCTGGGATGTGACAATGCATCTCAAAGAGGGCGACAGCGTCAGGGGTGGGCAGATTTTCGCCCGTGTCTCCGAGACCCCCGCGGTGGAGCACCGGGCCCTCGTGCCGCCCGGCGTCGCGGGCAGAGTCAAAGACGTCGTCCTCTCCGGCGGCTACAAGGTTTTGGAGACGCTGGCTGTCGTCGTGGGCGAGGACGGGAGCGAGACAAATCTCACCCTGTCCCAGGAGTGGCCTATCCGCAGGGCGCGGCCCTATGAGCAGCGCATACCCATCGACAGGCCGCTTGTGACGGGGCAGCGGGTCATCGACACCCTCTTCCCCGTGGGCAAGGGCGGCTGTGCCGCCATCCCGGGTCCCTTCGGCGCGGGA
>WQUU01000187.1 GCA_009781925.1 Bacillota bacterium
GACCCGCCGAGTTCGGTCAACGCCCTGATCCACGTGGCGCTCCTGCGCGGGGAGGCCAGCCGCGCAGGCATCGCTGACATCAGCCAGAGGGCGGGCGAACTGCGTTTTTTGATCCCGGATTTCAACCTAAACCGCGTCTCCGCCGTCTACGCCCAGCCGGAGTTCAAGGGCCGGGTGAAGGTGGAGGCCGGGCAGAAGCCCCGGGTCAGTCTGAAGCTGAAGTCCGGCAAGCGCGTGCTGGAGGAGGCGCGCGAATTTGTGAGGGCCTACGCGGGGGGCTGAGGGATAAGAGCAAACCCCCGGCGCTGCGCGCCACCCCCTTTCGAAAGAGGGCTGAGGGCAAAAAAGAGCGTCCCCACGCGTGCCGGGGACGCTCTTTTTTTATGAACTGCCTCCGCTTACGCGGCGGGCGCGGGGCTAAAATCCGTGGTCATCAGGCGCTGCATGACAGTCGCGCCCTGGGCGCGGGTGGAGGTGTCGGCCGGGGCGAAGGTGTTGTTGCCCATGCCGTTGAGGATCTTGTTCTCGGTGCAGAACGCCACGGCGTTCGCGGCCCAGCTTGCGATGCTGCCGGCATCCGTATAGGTCAGATCGCCGGGGGCGTAATCCGCGGGCACGTGGCCCTTGAGATCGATGTAGCGGAAGATCATGGTCGCCATCTCCTGACGGCTGATGGCGGCCAGCGGATGGAAGGTGCCGTCCTCATAGCCCTTGACAATGCCGTTCGCGGCGGCCCAGGCCACGGCGTCCGCATACCAGGAGCCCGCTACCACGTCGCTGAAGGCGGCGGGGGCGGTGACCTCCGGGGAATCCTCCATGCGATAGAGCATGGTCGCGACCATGGCGCGGTTCAGGCTGCCCTGGGGGTCAAAGGTCGTGTCGGAGACGCCCTTTATGATGCCGTTGTCGGCGGCGTATTTCACGGGGGCAGCGAACCAGTCGGCGAGGAGCACATCGTCAAACTGGGTGTGTTTGATGTTGATGCGGCCCTGGCCGAGCGGGTTGGCGTAAGCCTGGCCCACGTTGCCGCCCAGGTTCTTGGTGATGTAGGTGATGAGAACCTGGCTGTCCACCATGACGCGGTCTTTCAGAACGGTGTTGTGCTGGAAAATGGGGTAGCCGTCACCGCCCATGAAGAGCTCATAGTCAATGGAGGCGACCGTATAGGTCTTGGCGGGGTCGATGGGCTTGCCGTCCACAAGGACGTCGGAGACACGGCGGTCACCGTCGCCGACCTTGACAAACATCTTGTTCGCGTCCGTAACGACGGGGGAGGGGATGGTGGCGTCCACGTTGAACTGGAGGCCGGAGACCTGCAGGAAGCCGCCGAATTCAGCGGCGGGGGTCTGACTGACGCTAAACTCCAGGGCGTCCAGAATCTGCTGGCCGGTGGCTTCGATCATGCAGGCCATGTTGCCGAAGGGGTGTACGGAGATGATGTTGGCATAGGTGATGTCGCCGGCCTTGATGTCGGCGCGCACGCCGCCGCCGTTGACCCAGCCGATGTCAGCGCCTAAAATGTTGCGGTACGCGTCCGCGCAGAGATCGCCGAGGTTGGTCTCCTGCATGCGGACGGCGCGGCTGCCGGTATAGGGATTCATCACGGTCAGGTTGACGTCGGAGTGGGCGACAACCGTGTTGAGCTGGTTCTTGAACGGGGCGACGATCTCATCGTTGATGTAAGTCTGGACGCCGGTGTCCACATCGGTGAGGCCCGCCGTCGGAACAACTCCGCCGGAGATGCTGCCGTCGGAGTGGATGACGATCTCACTGATGTTCGCCATCTTGTAGCCGCCCTGAACCAAGGTGACGTCTTCGCCGTCCTTGTTCTGGACAGTCTCTCCGTCGATTACGGTGTGGCTGTGGCCGTCGAACATGGCGTCAATGCCGGTGGTGTTGGCGATGACTTCCTTGGATGTCCAGGGGGAGCTGGCCGAGTCGACGCCGAGATGACCCACGCCGATGACATAGTTGGCGCCGTCGGCCCTGGCGGCGTCCACGGTGGCCTGAACCTGATCATAGAGGGCCTGACCCGTGGCGTCCTGGCAGAAGCCGTAGATCCAGTTGCCGTCCTTGTCCTGGAAATAGACGGGGGCGGACTTGGTGATCGCCTCCGGCGTGGTGATGCCCACATAGGCCACCTTAACGTCGCCGTAGGTCATCATCTGATAGCCGTCAAACACGGGGGCGTCGGTTTTGAGATCCATGAAGTTGCAGGAGATGTAGGGGAACTGGGCCAGGCTGACCAGATTCATGAAGCCGTCCATCCCATAGTCAAACTCGTGGTTGCCGGGAACGGCCAGATCATAGCCCACGTGGTTCATGATGTCGGTAATGGCCTCGCCGTTGGTCATGGTGCCGATGTTGTCGCCCTGAACGGCGTCACCGGCGTCGACCAAAGTGACATTGCCCTTGCCTGCGATCGCCTCCTGCGCGGTTCTATAGGCGGCAAGCTTGGCATAGAGATCCGCGATGGTGGTGATGGTGGCGCAGTGGACATCGTTCGTCGAGAGAACCACGATATCGCCGGACTGCACCTCGGGGGCGGTCGCGTGGGCGGCCACCGAGACCAGGGAGAAGGCCAGCACTACGGCAAAGAACAGGGACAGAACTCTTTTCTTCGTACTCATGTTTTTCCTCCTTATAAAATTCGCCATGCAATTTTCTGCGGGAAACCCGTGGCCTGATTATATCACAATCGGCTGAAACGCGCCATACATTTTTCTAGTTTTATCCACGAATTTTTTAATAAGCAAAAATAAAATTTGAATTGAAGTTTGAATGGGGAGTATGATAGAATATGGTCGAATGGGGCGGCGGGAACGGTGCGGCACGGAAGCCGCACCTTACAGAGGTGTGTTTCTGCAGGGGCGGGAATTCATCCCCGACCGGATCGCCACATCAGGAGGGCGTCATTATGGGCGAGATTATGACCATCGGCATCGCGGGGGGCACGGGCAGCGGGAAAACCACCATTACAAGGCGCATCGTAGACCGCTTTGGCGGCGATGTCAGCGTGGTCTACCACGACAGTTTCTATAAGGAGACGAGCGGCCTGTCCTATGAGGAGCGGAAAAAGCTCAACTACGACCACCCGGACGCCTTCGACACCGATCTGCTCATCAGCTGCCTCAAGGAACTGCGCGCGGGCAGGCCGGTGCTCTGCCCGGTGTATGACTACACCATTTATAACCGCTCGGAAAAAACCGCCGTGGTGCAGCCGGCCAAGGTGATCATTGTGGAGGGCATCCTCATTCTCGCCGATCAGGAGCTCTGCTCCCTCCTGGATGTCAAGCTCTATGTGGACACGGACGCGGATGTGCGCATTTTGCGGCGCATTATCCGGGATGTGCGGGATCGGGGCCGGAGCCTGGACAGCGTCATCACCCAGTACCTCGCCACGGTCAAGCCCATGCACGAACAGTTTGTGGAGCCCAGCAAGCGCCGGGCGGACATCATCATCCCCGTGGGCGGGCACAACGACGTGGCCATGGAGATGGTGCTGGATCGGATCCGGAGCCATATGGAGAAGGGGTGAAAATCCATGGCGAAACTCTATTTTAAATATGGCGTCATGGGCAGCTCCAAGTCCGCTCAGGCGCTCATCACAAAGTTCAATTACGAAGAGCTGGGGATGCGGGCCTGGCTCATCAAGCCCGCGGCGGATCAGCGCGACGGGGCGGACAAAATCCGCTCCCGCGTTGGGCTGGAGCAGGTCGCGGAGGTCATCACGCCGGAGGAGAGCGTCACCGCCCGCTATGAGGCGGCAAACGGCAGGGGTGAAAAACCCATCGATGTCCTCATCGCGGACGAGGCCCAGTTCTTCAGCGAAACGCAGATTGACGAGCTCAGGGATCTGGTGGATGACCGGAACCTGCCGGTGCTCTGCTTCGGCCTGCGCACCGACTTTCTGACGCACCTCTTTCCCGGCTCCAAGCGGCTTTTGGAGCTGGCGGATTCTCTCTCGGAGATCAAGACCGTCTGCGCGTGCGGGAGCAAGGCCGTTGTCACCGCGCGCCTCGATCCCGGCGGCCGGGTCATCACCCAGGGGGAGCAGGTCTTTTTGGGTGGCAACGACAGCTACATCGCCATGTGCCACAAGTGCTGGAAGCGGAAGATCAGAGAGCAGGAAGCCCTGTAGGGGCGGGTTTCCATGCCCGGCCGTTTCACGGGAAAAGACGGATTTCACGCACGGTTGGGGATGGAACCCCGACCCTACGGCGGCGGGGAAAAAATATTCGCTCTGTCACCATAATGTAATTGCAAAATTTTTATGAATCTTGTATAATAAGCGGTCAGAAGGGAGTGGTGGCTTTTGTCGGAATATGTCATTGAAATGCTGGGGATTACAAAAATTTTCCCCGGCATCAAGGCAAACGACAATGTGACGGTTCAGCTCAGGAGAGGTGAGGTGCACGCGCTCTTAGGAGAAAACGGCGCCGGGAAATCCACGCTCATGAGCGTTTTGTTCGGCCTGTATCAGCCGGACGGCGGAGAGATTCGCAAAAACGGGGAAAAGGTGGACATTAAAAACCCCAACGACGCGACCGCACTGCACATTGGCATGGTACACCAGCACTTCCAGCTGGTGGAGATCTTCTCGGCCCTGGACAACATCATCCTCGGCATGGAGCCGAATCAACTGGGCTTCCTCCGCAAGGGGGAGGCGCGGAAAAAGGTCATGGAACTCTCCGATAAATACGGGCTGCGCATCGACCCGGATGTCCGCATTGAGGACATGTCCGTCGGTATGCAGCAGCGGGTCGAGATCCTCAAGATGCTCTACCGGGACAACGAGATCCTCATCTTTGACGAGCCCACCGCCGTGCTGACGCCCCAGGAGATCCATGAGCTCATGCAGATCATGCGGGACTTCACAAAAGAGGGCAAGAGTATCCTCTTCATCACCCACAAGCTGGCCGAGATCATGGAAGTGGCGGATCGCTGCACCGTGCTCCGCAAGGGCAAGTGCATCGGAACCGTGGATGTCAAGGACACCACCAAGGAGGAACTCTCCCGGATGATGGTGGGCCGCAACGTCAGCTTCTCGGTGGCGAAGGGCGAGCAGCGGCTCGGGGATACGGTTCTCGAAGTGGAGGATCTCACGGTGGCCTCCAGAGTCCACGCGGAACAGAATGCGGTGAAGGATGTGTCCCTCCACGTGCAGGGCGGGGAGATCGTCTGCCTCGCGGGGATCGAGGGCAACGGCCAGACGGAATTTGCCTACGCGCTCACGGGGCTGGAGAAGCCCTCCCAGGGCAGCATAAAGCTCTGCGGGCAGGACATCACCCTCGCGCCCATCCGGGAGCGCAGCAAGCTCGGCATGAGCCACATCCCGGAGGATCGGCACAAACACGGACTGATCCTGGACTTTAAGCTCATGGACAACATGGTACTCCAGCGCTACTGGGAGAAGGAATTCCAGAGGGGCGGCTTTATCCGGCGCGAGGCCGTGCGCGCCTACTCGGACAAGCTCATCGCGCAGTACGACATCCGCAGCGGCAAGGGCAGCGACACCATTGCCCGCAGCATGTCCGGCGGCAACCAGCAGAAGGCCATTGTGGCGCGGGAAATCGACAAGGATCCGGAGCTGCTGGTGGCCATCCAGCCGACGCGCGGCCTGGACGTGGGCGCCATCGAATACATACACAAGCAGCTCGTAAAATCCAGGGACGAGGGCAAGGCCGTGCTCCTCATCAGCCTGGAGATGGATGAGGTTTTGGACGTCTCTGACCGAATCCTCGTCATGTACGAGGGAGAGATCGTGGGCGAATTTGACCCCAAAAAGACGACGCCGGAAGAATTGGGCCTCTATATGGCCGGGGCCCGGCGGCAGGAGAGGAGGGCCGCAAATGCGTAAGCGCAGTTTGGGAGAGTCCCAGGGCTTTATGAGTTTTCTTTCCTCCTTTATCGCGATCGTTTTGGGGCTTGTCTTCGGGTTTCTCTTTTTGCTGATCATCAACCCGGGCAACGCGCTCACGGGCATGGGCCAGATGCTGAGCACGGGCTTTGGCAGCCTGGCGAAGTTTGGCAAGGTGCTCTATCAGGCGGCGCCCCTGATCATGACAGGCCTCTCGGTCGCCTTCGCGTTCAAGACGGGTCTCTTCAACATCGGCGCTACCGGGCAATACACCGTGGGCGGCGTGGTCGCCATCATCTGCGTCGTGGTCTTCCGGATGCCCTGGTGGGCCGGCATGCTCGCGGGGATGCTCGGCGGCGCGATCTGGGGTATCTTCCCCGGCCTCTTTAAGGCGCTGTTCAACGTCAACGAGGTCATCACCTGTATCATGTTCAACTACATCGCCATGTTCACGGCAAATGTCGTCGTCGCGAATATCCCCAAAGTGCTGGCCACCTCCTGGGGCGACGTGAGCGCGGATCGCACGGCCAACCTGGCCAAAGTGGTGACAGCCAAGGGCGGCAACCCCCAGGCCATTATCCCAACCCTGGGCCTGGACAAGCTCTTCGGCTCCAACTTCATGAACATCAGCATCTTCATTGCGATTTTGTTCGCCGTCATCATTTTCATCGTCCTGCACAGAACCACCTTCGGCTATGAGCTCAAGGCCTGCGGCGCCAACAAAAACGCCAGCATCTACGCCGGCATCTCCGCAAAGCGCAACATCGTCCTGTCCATGGTCATCGCGGGCGGGCTCTCCGGCATTGCGGGGGGCATGACGTATCTGGCCGGAACCGTCCAATATGTCATGCTGAAAGACCTGCTGGCGATGGGCTATAACGGCATCCCGGTGGCCCTGCTCGGCGTCTCCCATCCCATCGCCACGGTCTTCTCCGCCCTCTTTATCTCCTATATCCAGGTGGGCGGCGACGCCATGCAGCCGACGTTCTCCACGGAGAATATCAACATCATCATCGCGGTGATCATCTATCTGGCCGCCTTTGCTCTGCTCCTGCGGGTTTTCCTAAACAAGATCTTCCTGCGCAGAGAGGAGGCCGCCCAGGAGCATGATTCCGCTGACGCAGACCCGGGGAACGCCCCGCCGATGATCGAGGATCCCCAGAGCGCGGATGCGGTGCTGAAACCCGCCGCAGAGACCGGGCGGCCTCTGGTTCATGACGAGTGGCCCGTTGGCAAAGACGGGGAAAGTGGGGTGGATGAAGAATGAGCAGCGCGCAAGCATTTAAAACCATCGCCGACGTTCTCAGTTCCACAATTATCTTCGCGGTGCCCTTGATGCTGGTGGCGCTGGGCGCCATGTTCTCCGAGCGCAGCGGCGTCGTCAACATCGCGCTGGAAGGCATCATGGTCATCGGCGCGCTGTTTAGCTGCCTGTTCCTCAGCATGTCAAACACGCAGGGCTGGGGCTCTGTCCACCCGCAGCTGACCATGCTGCTGGCGATCCTTGTCGCCGGCGGCGCCGGCGTGATCTTCTCCCTATTTCTGGCGTTTGCCTCGATCAACCTCAAGGCGGATCAGATCATCGGCGGCACCGCGCTGAACACCTTTGCCCCGGCCTTCAGCATCGTGCTCTCCTGGGCCATCCAGGGCCAGGGCCAGACCCAGATCGCCATCCCCACCTGGATCCGCATCAGCGGGCTGAAGATCGACAGCGTGAACAGCCTCGGCAACTTCCTCGAGTGGGTCTTTCTCAAAAACCTCTATCTCACGACGCTGCTGGCGGTCGTCATCCTTATCGTCGGCATCATCGTGCTGCGCAAGACCCGCTTCGGCCTCAGGCTCATGGCCTGCGGCGAGCACCCCCAGGCGGCGGACAGCGTCGGCATTAACGTCTACAGACGGCGCTACGCCGGCGTGGCCATCTCCGGCGTGCTGGGCGGCATCGGCGGCCTGGCCTACACCATCGCCGTGGGCTCCAACTTTGCCAGCAGCGTTTACGGTTACGGCTTCCTTGCCCTGGCTGTGCTCATCTTTGGCAACTGGACGCCCGTGCGCATTACGCTCGCGGCGCTGTTTTTCGCGTTCTTTAAGGTCGCGGGCACCGTCGCCGGCTCGGGCACCATTCCCTTCCTGGCGTTGCCCATCAAACAGGCCTCGCAGCTGTACAACATCCTGCCCTATTTGGTGACCATCATCCTGCTGATTTTCACCTCCAAGCGCTCCCGCGCGCCGAAGGCGGAGGGCATACCCTACGACAAGGGCAGCCGGTAAGGACAGATCACAACGAACAGAGCACAAGGAACAATGAAGGGCGGCCCTGCGGGAAAACTTGTTTTTTCGCAGGGCCGGTAACGCATAGGGGGAGGCGTGTGATCCTGATGAACAGACGTGTTTTCTGTTTTATCATTACCGCGCTTTTCCTATGCGCCGCGCTTCTCCCGCTCACCGGCTGCGGCGCGCCGGCGATGACGGGCCCCCCCTCGCCCACGGTGCGGGAGACCCCGGTGCTTACAGCGGAGGCTACGCCAACACCCGCCGCGCCCAGCCCCTCCGCGACGGAGACGCCGAGCCACGAGACGGCGTCCCCTTATCCGTGGGCTGAAATCTACCTCCACTTTTTGACCGCGAACTACGACAGCCTCAACACCCTGTGCTACGGCGGCATCGCGGGGGTCGGCTTCATCGACCTGGATCTGGACGGGGCCGCCGAGCTCCTGCTCTTCGACGCCGGAGCCTCCGCCGCCATGGGCGTGCAGTTTTTTGACATCGTGGACGGACAGGTGGTCTGTATCTCCGCGAACAACCCCGATATCGGAACGGCCTACGGCGCGGGCCATTTTACGGATGTCTACGTGGACGCCAATTACTTTGAAGATTTCCGCCTCATGCAGGAGCTCCGGAGCGGGGAGCGGTATTTTTTGGTGGAATCCGGCAACGGAGATGAGGGCTTCCTCTACCGGGAGGTCATCCGCTTCGGGCGGGACGGGAACGGGACGCTGACGCTGACGAGCTTATTGTACCGCTATGAGAGCTACAGCCCGGACGCCGGCGGGGACATGGTTCTCAGCGAGGCGCGCTATGCGCAGGGGGGGCAGAGTATCGGCGCGGAGGAATACACCGCGGCGTATAACGCTCTCTTTGCCGCGGTAAAGCCGGCGGACTACACGCCCGCGGGGGCCTTCATCTGGGAGAACAAAAACTACGACGGCACGGCGGAGAGCTTTTTGGCGCTCGTCCAAACGGCGCTCAGCTGCTATGCGCCGATTCCAGATTTCAACAATTAATTTCTTGACTTCATGCGGGCATTGTGCTAATATTTCTATATTCTGGGTGCATATTTTGATTTTAGCAATGTCAAAATTTTGTCTATTTTTTGTGAGAGGAAATGGAAGTTTGAAACCCGTTAATACGAAACCGCCTTAAAGCAGGCACAACAAACCAGGCCCCCATAAGGCGGCCGAAAAAACTATTCCGAAAGCAATCAGTCAGAGGCAGTTACAAGATAGCCCTGACGCTGGAGGATAAAGATGGCCTGTTCAACTGTGACCTCGCGCTGGATCGGTGGTTTATCCGCTTGACGGTACAGTTCCGCGTTGTACGGTTCGCTTTTTTTGAGAATGTTGTAGATGGCAGTCAACAGCATTCTGGCGATGGCGATAATCGCTTTTTTGTGTCCACGCCGCTTTTTGATGGCTTGATAGCGGTTTCTGACTTCCGGGTGCTTGTTGCTTTTAATGGCGGCCAAAGCACATTGTACGAGCAACGGTTTGATATAGACCCCAGCACGGGAAATGCGCGTGGTTTTCTTCTTTCCCGCACTGTTGTCGTTCTGTGGGGCAAGCCCCGCCCAAGAGCAAAGATGCCTCGACGTTTCAAACACAGACATATCCGTACCGATTTCACCGATGACGGCAACGGCGGCAAAGGTTTGGATACCCGGAACGGTAGAGACAAGATTGACTTGCGGCAGGAACTTTTCCGCGATGGTCAGGATTTCCGATTCGAGATTCGATTTACAGCGTTCGAGACTGTCCATGTGGGAACGGATAATGCGGAGCTTTTCAGCTTGATTTGCACACATTGCACCGTCCACGGCAGCCTGGATTTCCTCCGGCGATGCTTTAAGCCCTTTTGTAAGATAGGGACGAACATCAAAAGGTTCGTTGTTTTCAAGCAACCGCTCTGTGATAGCGGAAGCCGCTTTTCCAAACACGTTGGAAAAAACATCATCCAATTTGATGTTTGACACGGTCAGACAGTTCTGGGCGCGGTTCTTTTCGCCGGTGGTGTAACTGGTCAATTTGATGTGATAGCGCACCAAGTCCCGGAGTTGGCGGATGTCGGCAGGCGGGATGAAGCTTCCATTGATCAGATCATGCTTGAAGATGTCCGCGATCCACTTGGCATCCCGCTTGTCTGTTTTCTTTCCTTTGATTGCTTTGACGTACTTGGGGTGAGCCAGCACGACATGGCAGTTTGGCTCAAGGATATTGTAGACAGGAATCCAGTATTTCCCTGTGGATTCCATGCAGACATCCCGGCAATTGTTTTGGGCGAGCCAGTCAGCGAGACGCCGCAGGTCACCGGTGAAGGTGGAAAAGCGTTTTCGGCCATAGGTCGTGACGAGTTTTTCGTCAGTCGTCGCGATACAGGCCACGACAAAGGATTTGTGAACGTCGATTCCACAGCAGGTCGGGTAAACGATTTTAGGCATGACATCCCCTCATAAATAGATTTGAGGGAACAGGCAGGGACTGGACGCTCACTGAAAAACGAGTAGTTAGTCTCTCCAAAGATAAGTTTACGGGGTTCAACGCCCACATTTATTTGTGCTTGAAAGAACGTCCGGCGCACATAATTATGCGGAACAGCGGTTTGCTGAACGCACTCACCTCCACGCGCTCTTGAAGTGTGCCTGTTTCCTCAAGCCAATTGTAACAATTTTCAACAGCTTATGCGAGAGGGCAATCGTTTCATTCCCCTTTTGTGCCTTTCGCTAGAAAGGAATGGTCATAATTATGAAACGCACCTTATCTTTAGCGCTTGCCGTACTGCTCGCCTTTTCGCTCCTGGCCCTGGCCGGCTGCGGCGGCGGGTCTAACAGCATCAAGACCGGGCTCGGCATCGTGACCAGTATCGCCAGCTCCAAGGCCGCCACGGCGGACGCCGCCGGCAACGCCCAGGTGGACAGCTATATCGCCGTCGTGACCTTGGACAGCGGCGGCAAGATCACAAATTGCGCGCTCGACGCGGCCCAGACCAAGATCAGCTTCGACATCAACGGGAAAGTCACCGCCGACTTGACGGCTCCGATCCAGACCAAGGTCGAGAAGGGCCCCGCCTATGGGATGGCGAGCAAATCCGGCATCGGCAAGGAGTGGTATGAGCAGGCCGCCGCCTTCGCGAAGTGGTGCGTCGGCAAGACCCCGGCCCAGGTCGCGGGCATGAAGCTCCAGGCCGACCCGGCAAGCCCCGGCGCCAACATCACCGCAGAGCCCGATCTGACCGCCTCCTGCACCATCAGTGTGGATAACTTCCTCGCGGCCATCGCGAAAGCCGTCGCGAATGTCCAGAGCGGCACTGCCAGCGGCGCCGTCAAGTCCGGTATGGGCGTCGTGACCAGCATCGCCAGCTCCAAGGACGCCGATCCCGCGGCGCCCAAAGACGGCGTGGGCCAGGTGGACAGTTATATCGCCGCCGTGGCCTTGGACAGCAGCGGTAAGATTGTGGTTTGTACCCTGGACTCCGCGCAGACCAAGGTGACGTTTGACGCCACCGGCGCGCTCACCGCCGACCTCAACGCCCCGATCCAGTCCAAGGACGAGAAGGGCGCCGCCTATGGCATGAAGAGCCAGTCCAAAATCGGCAAGGAGTGGAATGAACAGGCCGCTGCTTTTGCCGCCTGGTGCGTCGGCAAGACCCCGGCCCAGGTCGCGGGCATGAAGCTTCAGGTAGATCCGGCGAGCGCCTCCGCCAATATCACGGCTGAGCCCGACCTGACCGCCTCCGTCACCATCAGTGTGGACGGTTTTCTGGCGGCCATCGCAAAGGCTGCCGCCAACGCCGCATAGGCGCGGGGGACAGGGCATAGTACCAAAAGATTGTTGCAAAACGCGGGTTGTCCGGAGGCCAACCCCTACAGGAATCCTGTAGGGGACGGCGTCCTCGACGTCCCGTTTTGCAATAGTCCTTTGGCGTTCATTCCGCTACAGCGAGGAAATCATTTTGCGCAAAAAATTTGCCGCCGGATTTTTGACGGCTTGCCTGCTGCTCGAACTGCTGCTGGGCCTCGGCGGCTGCGGCGGCTACAAGAGGTACAGCGCGTCGTGGTCGGATCTGTTCGACACCGCGACTACGATGGTGTTTTA
Organism: Bacillota bacterium; assembly: GCA_009781925.1. GTDB lineage: Bacteria > Bacillota > Clostridia > Oscillospirales > Oscillospiraceae > WQUU01. Next base: position 12,229 of record WQUU01000187.1, read on the forward strand.
CGCCAGAGGCGAGACGGAAGCAAATAAGTACAGCACGATCGTCTACGACCGCATGAAGGAGCTCGACCAGCTCTACGACATCTACCACGCCTATGACGGGCTCAATAACCTCTACACCGTGAACCAAAACGCGGGCATCGCGCCGGTGCAGGTGAGCCGGGATCTCATCGATCTAATCCAGATCGCCGTCGCGGGGTACGCGCTCACGGGCGGGGAGACGAATATTGCTCTGGGCCCGGTGCTGTCTATTTGGCACGACTACCGCACCGCGGGCCTCGACGACCCGGAGAACGCCAAACTGCCGCCCATGGCCGATCTCCGGGCGGCGGACAAACTGACGGACATCCGTGATGTGGTGATTGACGCGCAAAACAGCACCGTCTTTCTCACGAAAGCCGGTATGTCTCTGGATGTGGGTTCGGTGGGAAAGCCCTACGCCGCGGAGCTGGCGATCAAAGACGCCGTCTCCGCCGGGCTGTGCTCCGCCCTGCTGTCCGCGGGGGGGAGTACCACCATCGCCGTGGGCAAACCGCTGGACGGGGTGCGGGATCGCTGGGGCGTCGGCATCCAGGATCCGGATCTGACGGTGGACGGCAACAACAATATCATCGACACGATCTATTTTGCCGACAATACCCTCTCCTGCAGCGGCGGCTATGTGCGCTTCTACACGGTGGATGGGGTTCCGTACAGCCATATCATCGATCCTGCCATCCTCATGCCCCCTACGCTCTATAAGCAGGTGGCGGTGATCTGTAACGACGCCACCCAGGCGAATATTTTGAGCACCGCTCTGTTTATCCTGCCCTATGAGCAGGGGCTGGCGCTCATCCAAACAGCGGGGGCGGACGCCTGCTGGATCTTCGCGGACGGGCATACCGAGATGACAGACGGGTACAGGGCGATTTCGAAGACATACGGGGGCTATTCGGCTGCGGGATAACATATTGTAGGGGCCGCCGCCCTCGGCGGCCCGTGCCCTTGACCTTTTGCGTACGCCGCGCCCTACAAGAGAACGATTATACCAACAATGTTTTGGGAGGGATGGCCTTGAAAAAGGTGGTCATTTTGGGCGCCGGATACGCCGGCGTACTGACCGCGAAAAAGCTGGCAAAACAGGTCAAAAAACGCAAGCTGGAAGATATTGAAATTACCATTGTGGATCGGAATCCCTTCCACACGATGCTCACGGAGCTGCACGAAGTGGCGGCCCAGCGCGTGGAGGAGGACAGCATCCGCATCAGCCTCCAGAGAGTCTTCGCGGGGCGGAAGGTCAACGTTGTCCAGGACACCATCACAGAGATGGACTTTGAGCGCCAGACCATCACCGGCGCGTCGGGCGCGTTGCCCTATGACTACCTGGTGCTGAGTTCCGGCTCCAAGCCCACATTCTACGGGACGCCGGGGGCCGAGGAATTCAGTTTCACCCTGTGGTCCTATGACGACGCGATCCGCCTGAGGGAGCATGTCATGGACATGTTCCGCGCGGCGGGGGCGGAGACGGATCCGGAAAAGAAGCGGGAGCTCCTGACTTTTTATGTGGTGGGTCTCGGCTTCACGGGCGTGGAGATGATGGGAGAACTGGCGGAACTGGCGCCCTTCCTGTGTGACCGCTTTGAGATCGACCCCGCGCTTGTCACTATGGTGGACGTGGACATGCTCGAAAAGGCCTGCACGGTGATGCCGGATCGGCTTGGGGCGAAGGTTGTGCGCCGCCTGGAGAAGATGGGCGTTCAGGTGCGCTTCAAGACCAACATCAAGGGCGTGGGCGCGGATTACATCGAGTTTGACCGCAACCAGGGCAAGGGCTTGGAGCGGGAAAAGACGCATACCGTCATCTGGACGGCCGGCGTGGAGGGTTCCTCCGCGGCCCAGGCTTCCAAAGACCTGGGGGCCGCCGGACGGGGCCGCATCCAGACAGACGAGTTTTTGCGGGCGCAAAATTACAAAAACGTCTATGTGGGCGGGGACAACATCTACTTTGTCCCGGAGGGGGAAAAAGCCCCCGTGGCCCAGATGGTGGAGGTCGCGGAGGCCTCCGCCGACACGATTGCCCACAACCTCATGACGGATCTGACGAAAACGGGCGAAAAGGAGAAGTTCGCCCCGAAGTTCCACGGGGTGATGGTCTGCGTCGGCGGGCGTTACGGCGTGGCCTATGTGGGCACGGTCAACCACAAGCTCGCATTGGCCTCTTTCTTCGCCATGTTCACCAAGCACTTTATGAACGTCATCTATTTTGTCAAGGTGTTGGGCTGGCACAAAGTCTACTCCTATCTGCGGCACGAGTTCTTTACGGTGCGCAACAAGCGCAGCTTTGTGGGCGGGCATTTCTCCAACCGGGGGCCCAGTTTCTTCGGGGTTCCGCTGCGCATGTTCCTGGGCGCCTTCTGGCTATATGAGGCCATCAAGAAGATGACGGAGGGCTGGATGATCGGCCCGCGGCTGGCGGACTCCATCAACGGGGCCAGCGCCTTCTTTCACAACGCGATCGCCGGCGCCCAGGGCGCTGCCGCCGCTGCCGCACCCGCGGTCACCGCCGCCGCGGACGCCACGGCCTCCGCGACCTCCGGCGCGGCGGCCGGCGGCGGGGGGGCGGCAGCGGCGGTTCCAGTGCTCCTCAACTGGAACCTGTGGCTCGTGCACCCCATCCTCACGGGCGGCGGCTCCGCCAGCGAAGTGGCTTTTCAGCTGAAAGTGCCGGTGATCAACTGGTTCCTCAATCTCTTCCTCCCCAGCAACACGATGCAGATGATCATGCAGATCACCATCGTGCTTCTGGAAGTGCTCATCGGCGCGGCGCTCATCGGCGGCCTGTTCACGACCCCGGCCGGGATTGGATCCTTCGCGCTGCAAATGATGTTTGTGACCACTACGGGGCTCTACATGGACACCTGGTGGATGGTATTTGCCAGTATCGCGGTGCTCTGCGGCGCGGGCCGGGTATTCAGCCTCGACTACTACGTGCAGCCTTGGCTCAAAAAACACTGGAGCAGGACAAAACTGGCAAGGAAATCGTATTTGTACCATGACTGATTACAGCTTTCCCGAGGCGATCGGGGCGACAAACAAGCTTTTATCGGACACGCTCACGGGCGTACCCTCTGGACTGGGCGAGATGACAGCGCATCTCGCCCTTTCCGCCGGAAAAGGGGTGCGCGCCCGGGTGCTGTTAAACGCGGCCATGGCCGCGGACGGATTGATCTCCGGCAACGCGGTCATGGCCGCCGCGGCCATCGAGTTGCTGCACATGGCCACGCTGGTGCACGACGACGTCATCGACGACGCGGCGCTCCGGCGCGGCAAGGAGACGGTTCAGCAAAAATTCGGCAGGAAAAACGCCGTGATCTGCGGGGACTATCTGCTGTGCATGAGCCTCTCCCTGCTCACGCAAATGGAGTCGGAGGAGGCCGCCGATAAGCGCCAGGACGCGCGTGACATCGCCGCGCGTTTTGTCCGGGCGCTCTCCGCCATCTGCCTGGGGGAGTACAGCCAAGGGAAAAACAGCGGCAACGTGGAGCTCAGCATCCCCGCCTATCTGTGGATCATCTCCGGCAAGACCGCCGCGATGTTCTCCATCGCCGCCGCGCTGGGGGCCCTGCTGGGCGGAGGAGACCAGGCCGAGAGCCGGGCCCTGGGCCGTTACGGACACTGCCTCGGCATGGTGTTCCAGATTGTGGACGACTGCAAGGACTATGAGTTCAGCGAGGCGCAGGCCACAAAGCCCGTGGGCCGGGACGCGGCCTCGGGGGTCGTGACCCTGCCGCTCATTTTGGCCATGGCAAAAGAGCCGGCTGTCCGCGCCCTCGCGCGGGAGGCCGTCGGCACGGGAGCGCCGCTGCCGGAACTTCTGGAGGCCGTGCGCGCCGCGGGGGGGACGGAGGAGGCCAGAAATCTCACCCGCCGTTATGCCGCGATGGCGAGACGGGCGCTCAAGGGCGTCGGGGGGGAGAAGCGGGAAAACCTCCTGAATATTTTGGACAGGACGTTGGCGGCGGCGGGGACGTTCTGATGAAAACCTTCAAGACATTTTTGTCCTTCATCGAGATCAAGACCAAGACGGCCAGCCAGATCCCGTTTTTTACGGCGCTGGCCTATACGTTTTATCATCTGCGCACCGTCAATGTCCGGGACACGGCGCTCTTTTGGGCCGCCATGTCCCTGTTTGACATGGCCGTCACCTGCATCAACAACTACATGGATACCCGGGAGGCAAAAACACCGGGGCACTTTTCCCGGGGAGTAATGCTCGGAATTATCTTCGGCTTTACCGTTCCGGCGGCGGCGCTGGGGATCTGGCTGTCCGCGATCCACGGCCTGGTCTTCCTGCTGGGAGGCCTGCTCTGCTTTGCCGTCGGCATCGGGTACACCTACGGCCCCGCGCCGATCTCCAAGTCCCCCTACGGGGAGCTGTGCTCCGGCCTGGTGCAGGGCTTTCTCATCCCCTTTTTGGTCTACACCCTGAGCGCAGAAAAGCCTCTGGCCGCGCTTTCGGTGGATACGGCCGCCTGGACAGCCGCCGCGTCCCTTGACCTCAGGGGCCTGCTGTTCTTTGTTTTGGCGATGTTCCCCCTGGCGGGCTGTATCTCCAATATCATGCTGGCGAACAACACCTCCGACATAGAGGCCGACCGGGGAACGCGCTACACCCTCCCCATGCACATCGGCAAAAAGAACGCGGTGCGGTTGTTCACCTGGATCTATACCGCGGCCTATGGGGCCGTTATCCTCGCCGTCATCTTGGGGGCGCTGCCCTGGATCTGCCTGCTGGTATTGCTGACACTTGTGCCTGTGGTCAGAAATATCCGCCGTTTTCGGGAAAAGCAGGTCAAGGCGGAGACCTTTGACGCCTCGATCCACAATTTTGTGATCCTCTCTCTGGCGCTGGCCGTCTGTATATTCATCGGGATTTTTATTTAAATTGCAATAATATGCCTCTCTTGCGCAAATACTAACGGCACGACGCAAGGGAGGTTTTTCATGAAGAAGAAAACATTTCAGGCCGTGGCGGCGGTTTTGTGCGCGATTTTCGCGGTCTGCATGGCCGGCGTCTCTGCGGAACCGGCGCGCGCCGCGCAGGTGCTGCCGTATCCCGCCGCGCTTCAAAACGGCAGCTTTGAGGATAACATTGAATCAGGAAAAACCGCGCGCACGAATTATATGGTCAATCAGAGCGGTGTACAGGGCTGGTCCACGACGGAATCCGACGGCACGATCGAGCTGTGGTACACCGGCTTCACGCCGGGTATCCCGGGCGGCATTGCGTTCAACGCCCAGGACGGCGTGTGGTTCGTGGAGATCAACGCCAACGAGCCGAGTCCCCTCTCCGCGCTGTATCAGGATCTGGCCACAAAAAGCGGCAGTCTGTACCAGTGGTCTTTCTGGCACCGGGGCCGCACGGGTACCGACACCGCGATGATGCTGCTCGGGCCCCAGGGCGCGCTGACGGCGGCAAACGCGCAGCCGGCCGCGCCGGGCTATGAGGGTACCTTCGGCGCCGGATTCGCCGGGCCGACAGGCGGCGTATATTTGACCGCGACGCGGGCCGCGTGGGTACAGCACCTGGGCTACTATCTGGCGACATCGGCGCTGACCCGCTATGAGCTCTATTCCTACGCCAGCGCCAGCGGGAATACTTCCATGGGCAACCTCGCCGATAACGCCGCCTGGCGGCTCATCGCCAGCCCGACCACGCAGACCATCTATGTGGGCGATGGGACACCGGCGGATTCCACGCTGGTAACGGATCTGGCCTCCGGCTTTACGATCGCGCCGCAGAATGTGCCGGATTCATTGACGCCGGGCACGTTCAGCGTTCCCGTGCGGGTGCTGGACTCGGGCGAGAATGCCGCGGGAACGATCACGTCCACCGTCATTGTCCTGGCGCTGCCCCCCACCCCGACGCCGACCGTGACGATACCGCTTCTGCCCACACCGACGCCGACACCCACACCGACGCCCACACCGACGCCGACACCCACACTGACACCGACGCCTACACCGATACCTCCGACACCGACGCCCACGGCGCCGCCCACACCCACACCCACGCCGGCGCCAACTCCCAGTCCGCCCCCCCTGCCGCAGACCGGGGATGCGGGAAATCCTCCGCTGTGGCTGGGGATCACCGTGGGCAGCGCGGGCCTGATGCTGCTGGCGGCGGCCCTGAGCGGGCGCCGGAGAGGGAAGAAGAGGTAAGGGCTCAGACCGTCAAAAAGGGGTTTCCCCTGGCGGGACGCCCAAGGGGGCGTCCCCTACAACCCTTGCGATTGGGCATACCCTGTAGGGGCCGCCCTCGGCGGCCCGCATTTCTGGGTTCATTGACAGGCTGAAGGGCTCTTGCCCATATACGCGTCAATCATAGACCGGCAGCGTTACAACAAACGCCGCCGGCCTATGATTTTTCACACATTCTTATAATCCATCGCCTTCTTGATCAGCTCAAAGATGGCCCTTTGCTCCTTCACAGGCAGCGGCGTGAGCAAGTCATAGCACGCCTTGGGAATTTCGTTTTGCGTCCCGCCGCCGACGATGTTCTCGAAGAGCACCTCAAACGGCACATCCAGCGCCCGCGCGACTTTTTCGATGCTCACAAGCGTGGCGTTCCGCTCCCCGCGCTCCAACTGACCGATATATGCGCCGTTCAATTCGGCCCGATCACCCAACTTGTCCTGACTGAGATGTTTCCGCGTTCTGTACATGCGAATCCGCTCGCCGATAATCCGAGAAATATCAGACACCATCATCACCCCTAGACATACTACAAGTATTTTTTCTTTCTTGTAATAAGCTATTGATTTTATTCTGTTATTAGTCTATGCTATAATTATTATTTTAAAGAAAATAATATCTTTAAGTTGTAATTGAGAAAGGATTTTGTATGAACACGTCAGAGGCAAAAAAGGCCATAAAAAATCTGGCCCGGCAAAAAGGGGTCAGTGTTTGGGAGGTTCGCGCGGAAATTGAGCTGGCGATCGAACTCGGCATGAAAAGTTCCGACCCGGCGGCGCGGGCGTATTGGGTTAAAATTCCGAAGCGAGGGGAGCGGCCCACTCCGGAGGAGGCGATAGCCTACATGGCCGAACAGGCAATCAACCGTCTATAAGCGCGCAAAAAAGGAACACCCACAATGGTGAGCGTTCCAGACCGTCAAAAAGGGGGTTCCCCCGGCGGGACGCCCAGGGGGGCGTCCCCAACCCTTGATATTGGTCATCATCCCCTTGTAGGGGCCGCCGCCCTCGGCGGCCCGCGCTCTTACATGCCCTCGGCGGCCCGCGCCCTTACTCACACGCGAACAAAATCACCTGCCGCTTTTGGGCGATCTCGCCCAAAAGCTCCAGCGCGGCGACGGCGCGGGCGGAGTCGAAGTTCACCAGCGCGTCGTCCAAAATGAGGGGGCAGGGCTCGGCCTCCGGCAGGGCCAGATCGCAGATCGCCAGGCGCAGCGACAAATAGACCTGATCCACCGTCCCGGCGCTCAGAAACGCCGTCTCCCGCATATTTAAGCCGCCGCTCTCCCGCAGGAGCATGGAAAAATCTTTGGCCACGCTCAGTTCCCCGTAGTGCCCCAGAGTCAGGCGGCTCAAATATGCCCCCGCCTTGCGGGCCAAGAGGGGAGAAAAGCGGGTCTGCAGCTCGTTGTCCGCGTCCCGGAGGGTCAGGAGCGCCAGTTCGATGGCGTCATATTCCGCGACGAGCGCCTCCCGCCGGGCCTGCTTGTCCAGCATCTCCGTTCTGACGACCAGGGGGTCGCCCAGAGCGCCCAGTTTGCCCTCCAGAAGGGCCCGGCGCTCCCGCAGGGCGCCGAGCTCCGCCTGGGCGGCGGTCAGCCTGCGGCCCAGTACGGCGGCCTCGCTGTCTCCGGCGCTGAAGTCGAGCTCCTGGAGCAGCCGCGCCTCCAGATCTCGTTGCCTTTCCTGCCGGCGCTCCAATTCCGCCGCGGCGGCCGCGGCGGCCTGCCGGGCCTCGGTCACGCCGGCATAGGCGGCGTTGTAGGCGCAGAATTTTTCACCGATGTCCGGAACCGCGGAGACGCCATACCGGGCGAGCAGAGCCTCAAGCTCCGCGCCGGCGCGCCGCTTTGCCCGCCGGCTGAGCCAGAAGATGAGCGCCGCCGCGCCCAAAAACAGCGCCGCGGGGATGAAACAATAGGGGGTGAGCAAAAAGCCCAGCGCCAGCGCTGCGATAAAAAGCGCAAGCAGTGCGGCGGCGGCAAAAATTGCGGAGCCTTTCAGCTTTTTCCCCGCCTCAGCCAACTCTTCGGCGCGGCAAATATCCGCTTCGACCTGCGCGCGCAGCGCCGCCGGGTTCTCTCCGCCAAAGCCGGCGGCGGCCAGCTCCGCCTCGGCGGCGGAGAGCGAGCGGTTGGCGGACTCGAGCGCCTCCCGGCCCGCTTCGCAGCCGAGCCGGGCCCGCCGGGATTTTTCCAGCACCTGCTGCCGCTGGAGTCTGCGGCTGTCCTCCACCCGGCGTTTCAGCAACCCGATCTCCCGCCGCACCCGCTCCGTGCGCGCCAGAACCGCGTCCAGGTCGGCGAGCTCCAAGCCGGCCCGCTCCTGGGCGGCCTCCAGATCGGCGAGCTCGGCCTCCAGCGCGGGGATCTCCCCGTATTGCCGGAAGTGGCGGCGGCGCTGCCAGGCTTTGAGCCTGGCCTCCGCCTCCGAATAGGAGCCGGTCTCCTCCCCCGTGGAGACGATGGAGGCGATACGCCTCTCCAGCTCCGCGCTGCCGCCAATGCTGAGCCCCGCCTGGGCGATGTAGGCGCTGCGCTCAAACACGTCGCGGGATACGCCGGTGAGCGCTTCGCCCACGTTGTCCCCGTTCCAGCCGGGCACGGGGACGCCCGTGTCCGTATAGACGGCGGAAAACTCCCGCATGGGCGCGCCGTTTTTGCCGGCGGCGCGCCGCAGCGTGATGTCCGCCCCGGCGTGGGTGAGCAGAAGCTCTCCGGCCATGGGCGCGCCATTCCAGGGGGCGTATTTCAGCTTGTCCGGCTTATACCCGGCGCGTTCCCGCTCGGAATTGTCGATGCCGTAGAGCATGGCCCGCAAAAAAGCGCAGTAGGTGGATTTTCCGCTCTCGTTGGGGGCGGCGACGATGTTAAGGCCCCCGTGGAACTCGAGGGTCTCGTTGTTCAATTTTCCGAAGCAGGCGGTCATCTTGTGTATTTGCATGGGGTTAATCCCTTAAAAACTGAAAATAATGCCCTTATCACTCGCGTACAGAGAGGACAGGCCCCTGGTCTCCAGGATGATGATTCTGGCAAAGTGAAAGCGCTCAAGCGCCTTCTTCCGCAGCTCTTCCGCCAGGGAGGGGTTGTTGCAGTGGGCGATGACCAGGTTGTTGCCGTCCGTGTCGCGCTTTGATTCGGTGATACAGTCCAGCAGTCTGGGCGCGACATTCGCGGCGCCGCGCAGTTGGCCGGAGAGATCGATTTCGCCGTCCCTGTCGCAGAGGATGGGTTTGATGCCCAGCACGGTCACCAAAGTGCCCTTGATTTTGCTCATCCGCCCGTTTTTCACGAGGGTGCTGACGTCGTCCAGCAGGAAGAATGTCCGCATCTCCCCGATAAAATGTTCCACCATTTTTACGATGATGTCAAAAGGCATACCGCTTTTTTGCAGCTGGTGGATTTTTAAGGCCACCAGAACTTCGCCGCAGGAGGCCGATTTTGAGTCAAACACATGGCCGATCAACCCCGCGACCTCGTCTCTCGCCATCTCCAGGCCGATTTTCGCCGCCTGGTACATGCCGGAGAGTTTGGAGGAGATGGTGACGGCAAAGCCGCCGCCCGCGGTTACAAAGGCGTTTGCCCACTGCTCCTGCGAGGGAATGGCCGAGCCCATTTTGCCGGTGCAGGCCTTCATTTTCGACATCAGCTCGGGCAGAAACAGGGTTTCGTCATCGATCAGCGTCTCACCGCCGACCTCTATGTAAAAAGG
>WQUU01000188.1 GCA_009781925.1 Bacillota bacterium
CTCCCCGTCCAGAAGCATGCGCTGAACCCCCGCATCGCCGTATGCCACGCGGATGTCGAGTCCAGGCAGCAGGGCCGCGACACCCGCGGCGTCTTTGGAGTCCAGACCCGCCCGCTTGACCGCCAGGGCCACCGTGCGGTAGATGGCGCCGGTGTCCACATACGTGAGGCCGAAATGCTCCGCCGCCGCCCGGGCCATGGAGCTCTTCCCCGCTCCGGAGGGCCCGTCAATGGCGATGGTGATGTGTTGATTTTCCACGCTTTGCCCCCACCTATTCACTATTCACTATTCCCTATTACCTGTTACAGATTCATTCCCGCCGCGTATCCCGTTGACCAGGCGATTTGCAGGTTATAGCCCCCGGTGTAGGCGTCGAGATCCAGCACTTCCCCGGCAAAGTACAGGCCCCGGACAAGCTTTGACTCCATGGTTCTGGGGTTGACCTCCCCGAGTCCGACACCGCCGGAGGTGATGATCGCCTCGGCAATGGGCCTGGGCCCCCGGATCTCCACAGCAAAATTTTTGAGTGTCTGGAGCAGGGACGCCCGCTGCGCGCGCGTGACGGTGTTTACCTTTATCCGCGGGTCAACCCCGGAGCGCGCGACGGCGACCGGAATCAGCTTTTGCGGCAATAAGGCGTCCAGGGCGTTGATAAAATCGCTGTTCGGGCGCCTGGCAAAATCCGCGAGGAGACGTCTGTCGAGGGTTCCCTCATCCAGCGCGGGTTTTAAGTCGATGGAGACGCTGTAACGCCGCTCCCCGAAGCGCCGCATATGGGCCGAGGCGGAGAGCGCCAGCGGGCCGGAGAGGCCAAAGTGCGTGAACAGCAACTCCCCCTGCTCGGCATAGATTGTTTTCCCGTCCTCATAGGCCGTCAATTTGACATTCCTCAGGGACAGGCCCTGGAGTTTTGAGCAGTCTGTCCCTTGCGCGACAAGCGGCACAAGCGAGGGGCGCGGCTCTGATACAGCGTGTCCCGCCGCGCGCGCGAAGGCATAGCCGTCCCCCGTGGAACCCGTACCGGGATAGGACAGTCCGCCCGTGGCGATGAGGGCGCTCTCGCAGGGGAGTTCCCCTTCCACCGTCCGCACCGCGCAAACCGCGCCGCCCTCAATGCGCAGGCCGGCCGCCTTTATGCGCCGTATTTCCACACAGGCGGCTCTGAGCCGGCGAACCAGCGCGGCGGCCACGTCGCCTGCGTCGTCCGAGGCCGGGAACACCCGCCTGCCCCGCTCGACTTTCAGGGACACGCCCATACTTTCGAACATCTCGATCGTGGCCTGCGGAGACAGCCCATTTAACGCGCTGTAGAGAAACTTCCCGCCCTGGGGGACGCTCTCCAAAAATTCCCGCGGTTCGCAGAGATTGGTCAGGTTACAGCGGCCTTTTCCCGTGATACGCAGTTTTCGGCCGATGTCCCGGTTGGGCTCCAACAGGAGCACGCGCCGCCCCCGCTCCGCCGCGACGCAGGCCGCCAGGGCTCCCGCCGCGCCTCCGCCGACGACGACGGTATCAGCCATTGTTCTTCTCGTACACCTCGTATTCCGACCAGAGTTTTTCCAAACTGTTGAACGTCTCCTCCAGCTTCTCCTGGGCCTGCATGCCGATGGCCACGATGAGGGCGTTGATGAGACTCATCGGCGCCACCAGAGAGTCCAAAAAAGAGACCATCTCGCTGCGGGCGAAGAGGGAGATATCTGACAGCGGAACCAGCGGGGAGTTCTCCCCGTCCGTCACGGCGATGACCCGCGCGCCCCGGCTCCGGGCATACTCGAGGGCCTTCACCGTCCGGTGGGAGTAGCGGGGATAGCTGATGCCAATGATGAGGTCTCCCGGCTTCACGCGGAGAATCTGCTCATACACCTCGCTGACGGCGGTGTCGCTCACAATGCGGACGTTCTCCAAAATGAGGTTTAAATAATAACCCATAAAGCTGGCGAGCGCCGTCGCCGAGCGCATGCCGACGATGTAGACGTGTTTCGCGCCCAAAATGGCCTCCGCCGCGGCGTTAAAGTTTGCGCGGCTGCACTCCTCCAGCGTGATCTGGAGTTTCTCTATATCCGAGCTCAGCACGGCTTTCACCACATTGTCCCCCGAGAGCGCGGCCTTGGAGACCTCGATGCGCTGGATGGAGGTGAGCCGGTTGCGGATCATATCCTGGAGGGCCTTGCGCATACCGGGATACCCGTCATAGCCCAAGTCCGCGGCAAAGCGCACCACGGTGGACTCGCTCACGCCCACGGTCTTGCCCAGCCTGCCGGCGGTCATGAACGCGGCCTTGTCGTAGTTCTCTAAAATATATTTCGCGATTCGTTTCTGTCCCTTGGAAAATCCAGAATTTTCCCGGGAAATGACTGAAAGTACATCTCTCTCCACGTTGCCCCTCTTTTCATTTGACCGGAACCCCCGCCGTAGGGTCGGGTTTCCATACCCGACCGCCGTGACCCAATGTTTTGCAGGCGGGGATGGAACCCCGCCCCTACTGGTTTTGGAATAGAGGTCGGTTTTATATGTCGTGACACCGGAAAAAAATTATCCTTTTTATCATACGCGCTTCCGGGCGGAAATGCAAGAAAAAATTCACAAATAAAATTGTCCAAATAAAATTCACAAATCACAACTGTCATTCTGAGCGAAGCGAAGAATCTTAAAGACCCTTCGCTGCGCTCAGGGTGACAGGGTAAGGCGCTCAGGCGGCGGAATACGCTTACAACTCGCGCAAATACCGCAGCTCCGCCTCGTTTAAATACCGCCACTGTCCGGCCGGGAGATTGCCGAGCTTCAATTCCCCTTCGGCAACGCGGCAAAGCCGCTTGACTTTCAGACCCGCAATCGTACACATGCGACGAATTTGGCGGTTGCGCCCCTCCCCGATCGCCACGCGCAGAACGGCGCTGTCCCGCTCCAGGCGCTCGACCGACACCTCTGCCGGGCGCAGCTTGCGCCCATCCAGGCGGAATTCTCCGCGCAGGCGCTGGACAGCGGTCTCGATCTCTTCGCCGCTGACCTCCGCGCGATAAATTTTCTTGACCTCATGGGCGGGGTGGGTCAGGCGGTCGCTGATCTCCCCGTCGTTGGTGAGAATGAGCAGACCCTCGCTCATGAGATCCAGCCGCCCACAGGGGTATACCCGCGCGCCCGCGTCCCGGACGAGTTCCGCAACCGTCCTGCGCCCCTGCTCGTCGTTGAGGGTGCTGACATAGCCCCGGGGTTTGTTTAACATTATGTAAACTAGATCGCTGTCGCGCGTCAAGCTCTTGCCATCCACTTTGATGCGGTCGCACTCCGGATTCGCGCGGCCTCCCAAGACCGCCGTGCGGCCGTTGACGGTCACGCGCCCCTGGGCGATGAGGGCCTCAGCGGCGCGGCGGGAACAAAGTCCCGCCGCAGAGATGATTTTTTGCAAACGCTCTTCCATGGGAAACCTCGATGTTGATCGATTTTTGATCTCTGTAGGGGACGCCGCCCTCGGCGTCCCGTTTTTACGCGAATGCCCAATCGGCACGGGACGCCGTTTTACGGACACGTCCAATCGGCACGGGACGCCCAAGGGGGCGTCCCCTACAGGATCTATCCTAACACCCTTCCAATACCGCGATCCTCGCGCCGTTCGCCCGCGCGAGGGCGAAGATCTGCTGAAACCGCTCCAACGGTGAAAAATTCAAGACCTTTTGCTTTTCCACCGACACGCCATAATACAGCGGCACCGTGCCCACCAGCTCACCGGCCACATAGACTTCCACATTGCCGGCCACACTCCCCTCTTCGATCGGGGCAAAGACAAAACGCGGCAAATTTACCCGCAGCGTGAGCGCCTGATCCCTCTGTAACAAAAAGGCGGCCTCCTCTTCGGGCGCCACACCTACATCGCCCGCTGCGCCGGAGATGACCGGGATGCGCATGAACTCTCCCGCGGGCACGGCCACGCCGCAGCTGAAATTCGCAAAGCCCCAGTTGTAGAGCGCCATATGGTCGTCCCAGTCGTCCGGGTCGTTCAAGGTGACGCAGATCAGCTCCAACCCGTCCCGCTCCACACAGGAGACCAGGCTCCGCCCAGCGGAGGTCGTGTAGCCGGTCTTGACCCCCAGACAGCCCTCGCAGCTGCTCAGAAGCCTATTGTGGTTTACATAAGTCTGATTTTGAATCGTGATGCTCCTGGTGGAGACGATCTTCTCAAAGTCGGCGTTTTGCATGGCCGCCGCCGTCAAGATTCCGAGATCGCGGGCGCTGGAATAGTGCCCCTTCGCATCCAG
>WQUU01000189.1 GCA_009781925.1 Bacillota bacterium
AAAGCCGAGGGCAATGAAATCCATTCCGCGCTGACCGCTGGCGGCGTAATGTTTGTTTTTGACTATGTGGCACCGCTACAAGAGAATGAGCCATTTCGCTACGTGGCGGCGGGCGGCGCGAACAACGTGATCGTCGGCTTCAACGTGGACGACGTGGACGCGGAGTACCGGCGCTTGCTGGACTTGGGCGCGGAGACGCTGAATCAGCCGATGACACATCCTTGGGGCGCGCGGTCGTTCCAGTTCAGGGATCCGGACGGGAATGTTTTGAATTTTCGGAGTGTAGGCAAATAGGATCTTGATAAATTAGCATAATTGTGCTAAACTGAGATCAGTAAACAAGGGAGGTTCCTCAATGGAAAATATCCGTCCGGTTTCGGATTTGCGCAATCACTTTTCAGAAATATCTCGCCAGGTCAATGAAGGGAATACGCCTGTGTTCCTCACAAAAAACGGCTATGGCAACATGGTGGTACTGAGCATGGAGACCTACCGGAAGATGCAGTATGACACCTATGTCTATTTGGCGCTACGGGAGGCGGAAAAAGAGGCCGCACAGACAAAAGAGCGGCTTTCCGACGAAGAGTTCCGTAGCTACGCACAAAAACTGCTTGCGGATCTGGGAGATTCAGATGTATAAGATCCAACTCCTGCCCTTGTTTCGGAGGGATTATAAGAGTGTCATCGACTATATTGGCAACCGTCTCAGTGCGCCCGGTGCGGCGAGAGCGTTAACGGTAGCCTTGTTTAAAGCCATTGACCGTATTGCACAGTTTCCTTATAGTTGTAAGCTGTATACGCTATCCGACCCGTCTCCTGTGGAATATCGGATAGTTTTGATAAAAAATTATGCTGTATTTTACATAGTGGACGAAGAAAGTAAGACCGTTACATTTTATCGAATGCTATATGGCCGACGAAACTTTGACCAGCTATTGTAAAGACCTACTTAAAATGGTTCTATCAAATAATTATAGTAAAGCAGCGCCCCCGCGCGGATTACCGCATGGGGGCGCCGGCTTTATTTTCACGCGGGCCGCCGAGGGCGGCGGCCCCTACAAAGGGCGCCGGACGTCATTTAAAACTGCAAATCGCCGTCCTCGTCCTCGTCCTCATCGTCTTCGTCTGACTCATCACCGTCATCATCCTCGTCGCCCTTCTCGTCTTCGTCACCGTCCTCATCATCCTCGTCGAAGACGAACTCCAGGTGCTCGCCGCAGTTTGGGCAGTCGATGTCCTCCTCCAGGAGCACATCTTCGTCTACCGTGATGACATTGCCGCAGGCGGGACAGGTGACCTCATAGAACACTTCCTCGTCGTCCTCATCCTCGTCTTCGTCGTCATCCCCATCATCTTCCTCATCGTCGTCGTCATCGTCCACGATGTGAAAGTGGCCGTGGCGGTGATAGCAGCAGGGGGCCTCGTCATCCGCCGCGGCGTCCAGCAGGGCCTCTTGCAAATCCGCAACGTCCTCTTCCATATCGGAGACGCCGTCCTGCAGTTCCGCCACCCCTTCGCCGATTTCATCTACGGCGCTGTCCAGATCGTCGATGTCCGCCGCGATGTCCGCCAGGACATCCAGAATGCCGAGAAATAATTTCCCCTCCCGGCTGTCCTTGTCAAGAGCCATACCCTCGGCAAGGCCCTTCAGATACGCCACTTTTTCCGCTGTGTTCATGACAGTTTTCCTCCTGTTATGATAGTTGGACATGTTTTGCGGTTGCCTGTAGGGCGAGCCAAACGCACATCCAAAGAAGTTTGAAACTCGTCTCAAACTTTATCCCTTGGCGCGCTCCAGATAGTCGCCGCTGCGGGTGTCGATCTTGACACGGTCGCCGATGCTGAGGAAGAGGGGCACTTTGATCTCCGCCCCGGTCTCCACCGTGGCGGGCTTGAGGACATTGGTGGCGGTATTTCCCGCAAAGCCGGGGTCGGTCTGAGTGATCTCCAACTCCACAAAGTTCGGCGGCTCTACGGAAAAGACTTTACCTTTATAGGAAGATATGGTACAAACCATATTTTCTTTCACAAAACGGAACCCATCTGAGAGGATGGAGCCGTCGATGGGCTCCAGCTCATAGGTCTCCGGATCCATAAAATAGTAGAGATTGCCGTCGTTGTAACTGTACTCCATGTTTTTGCGCTCGACATAGGCATTCTCAAACTTGGCCGTGGGGTTAAAAGAGGTCTCCACAACGGCGCCGGAGATCACGTTGCGCATTTTTGTGCGGACAAAGGCGGCGCCCTTGCCGGGTTTGACATGCTGGAACTCAATGATCTGCATGACCTGGCCGTCCATCTCAAAGGTCACGCCGTTGCGGAATTCCCCTGCGGAAATCATCGATATTGTCCTCCTGTATTATGAGTCCTTCTCTGCAGAATTATCAAGCATATTTTACACGAATTTTTGTGATTTTGCAAGGGGTTTGAAAATGTTTGTAGGGCCGCGATAAATCGTGTCCGCGGACACCGCGTATGGCGGCCCTACGGCCGCACGAATTCTCTTCCGCCGCATAAACTATATCATTTGGAGGTGGGAGCATGTGTAAAGTTGCTGGCCTGGTCGGAGCGGAAACATGGCAGATAGTATCCCTCAAACAGGGGACGGAGGAGTACACCCTCGCCTACAGCGGCATACCCTGTGACGGCCCGGAAGTACTGCGCGCCTATACCGAGCGAGGGGAGGGCTGCCTGGAACAGCTGGAGGGGCCCTTTGCTCTCGCGGTCTGGGAAAGCGCCGCAAAACGGCTGTTTCTGGCGCGGGATCGTCTGGGCATAAAATCCCTGTTTTACGCATTGCGGGGCGACACGCTGCTCTTCGCCTCCGCACTCAAGGACTTGCTGGAGAACCCCCTGCTGGAGCCGGAGCTCGATATCAACGGCGTGTCGGAGCTCCTCCTGCTGGGCCCGGGGCGGACACCCGGCTGCGGCGTCCTCCGGGGCGTAGAGGAACTCCTCCCCGGCTGCTGCGGCTATTTTGAAAAGGGGGAATTCCGGCAGCATCGGTATTGGGCGCTCAAAGACCGGGCGCACATCGAGAGCTTCGAACAGACCGCCGAACATGTGCGCGCGCTCGTACTGGAGGCGGTGCGGCGGCAGCTGCCGTCTGAGGGGCCGGTGGGAACGCTCCTCTCCGGGGGGCTGGACTCCAGCCTTGTCTCCGCCATCGCGCAGGAGCGCCTGCGCGAAACGGGTCATACGCTCGTCACCTTCTCCGTGGACTATGAGGGCAACGATCAATATTTTACGCCGAACAAGTTCCAGCCGAACCGTGACGGCGCCTATATCGCGCGGATGAACGAATTTTTGGGCGCGGACACGGAGCATGTCCATGTCACTTTGGGCACAGAGGAGCTTGCCGCCGCGCTGTATGCTGCGGCGGAGGCCAGAGGCCTGCCCGGTATGGCCGATGTGGACGGTTCCCTGCTGCTCTTCTGTAAGAAAATCAGGGAGCGGGTTCCCGTCGCGCTCTCCGGCGAGTGCGCCGATGAGATTTTTGGCGGCTACCCCTGGTATCGGGATAAGGAGATTCGGGAACTGGACGGCTTCCCTTGGGCCCAATCCACAGCGTACCGCGCTTCTTTTCTGCGTCCGGAATTCGCGTCACAGATCGACGCCGCAGCCTATGTGGACGGACGCTACCGGGAGACCCTGCGGGAGACCGACGCACTCCCCGGCGCAAGCCCCCTGGAAAAACGTATGAAGGAGATGATGCGCCTAAACCTCGACTGGTTTATGCGCACATTACTGGATCGCGGAGACTGCATGGCCGGACACAGCCGGCTCGATCTGCGCGTGCCCTTCTGCGACTGCCGCATCGTCGAATACCTCTATGGCGTCCCCTGGGAGATGAAGGACTATCAGGGGCGGGAAAAGGGCCTGCTGCGGGAGGCCATGCGCGGTCTCCTCCCCGAGGAAATCCTCTGGCGCAAGAAGAGCCCCTACCCCAAGACCCACAATCCCGCCTACCGGGAGGCGGTGTCGGCCATGCTCCGGGAGGTCTTGGCCGACCCGGGCGCCCCCTTGCTGCAACTCGTCAAAAAGGAGGCGTTGGAGGGGCTCCTGACCGCGGACAGCACCGTGCCTTGGTACGGGCAGCTCATGACCACGCCCCAGACTATCGCGTATTTCCTGCAGCTCAATTACTGGATGAAGCGGTTTCGGGTGCATGTGGCATAGAGGATCCGACTGGTGTAGGGGCGGCGCTGACCGCCCGTTGTAGGGCGCGACGCCCACATCGCGCCGCCTCGCGGGAACGGGCCGATGTGGACATCGGCCCCTACAGAATTTAATGTCTGTCATTCTGAGCGCCCGTTGTAGGGCGCGACGCCCACATCGCGCCGCCTCGCGGGAACGGGCCGATGTGGGCATCGGCCCCTACAGAATTTAACGTCTGTCATTCTGAGCGCAGCGAAGAATCTTTCCGTTTCTCTTCAAAATAGTCCCGCGTGTTCGACAGGCTCACCGCCTGATTTTTGACCTGCTTCAAGTCCAGCTCATCGACCTCGGCGCAGTTCGCCTCGACAGCTTCGCGCAAAAACGCCGCGACCTCTGGGTCGCCTGTCAAATGCGCGCAGGTGTAAAGATAGTTGATGGTGCTCTTCAGCGCGCCCGGGGCCTCGGTGTTATAAAAAAGCTCCATCTGCTCCTCACACACGGCGCAGATTTCCCGGTCGTGCCCGTCACCGATAGGTAACACACCGGGGGCCTCCGATGTGATGATTCCCCCGCACATGCAACAGATCCGGCTATTCATGCTACTTCTCTCCCTCCACTGCTTGATAGGAGAAGTTTAGCAGGTCTTGCCTTAAAGTGCAAGCATTTATGACAAAAATCGGCAGACTGTAAAGCGGCGCACGCGAACCTTCTCATAAAATGTCGCGCCCTGCAACGGCCTCACCACCACTTTCGCTTCTCCCGTTTGCGGCGCAGGTAGTCCCCCGGAACCCGGATCAGAATGATGTCCGCCCCGATGCGCTCCACGCATTCCCAGGGCAGGCGAAAATCGTCCTCCCGCCCGAAGATGCCCCAGTAGCGGCAGGGGCCCGGCACAATGAGGGCCTTGATGCAGCCGTCTTCCGTCTCGAACTCGATGTCGCAGACGAAGCCCAGCCGGTGCCCGGTGCAGATGTTGATGACCTCGCGGCACTGCAGCTCCGCAACACAGATGACCATAAAAATCCCCCCTCCCGGTATTCTATGAGAGAGGGGATTGGATTTAGAATGATATCCGTCTGTAGGGGCCGATGCCCACATCGGCCAACTTTTACACGTAACGGGCCGCCTCGGCCAACTTTTACACGTAACGGGCCGCCTCGGTCAACTTTTACACGTAACGGCGCGCCTCGGTCAACTTTTACACGTAACGGCGCGCTGTGGGCATCGCGCCCTACAACGGGCCGCCTCTACTGCACAAAAATACTCTTCTTAATTTGGTTGATCGCGTTCTTCTCCAGCCTGGACACCTGGGCCTGGGAGATGCCCACTTCGGCGGCCACCTCCATCTGGGTCTTGCCGTCGTAAAACCGCAGGGCCAGGATGTGCTTCTCCCGCTTGCCCAGGCCCGTGATGGCCTCGGTCAGCGCGATCTGCTCCAGCCAGTTCTCGTCTGTGTTGTGCGTGTCCCCCACCTGATCCATGACGCAGAGGCTCTCGCCCCCGTCCGTGTAGATGGGCTCATAGAGGGACACCGGCTCGACAATGGCGTCCAGCGCGAAAACCGCCTCCTCCCGCTTGATCCCGAGAGCGGCGGCGATCTCCTCCACAGAGGGTTCCCTGCCCTTCTCGCCGGTGAGTTTTTCCTTACACTGCAGCACTTTATAGGCCGTGTCCCGCATACTCCGGCTGACCCGCACAGCGCTGTTGTCCCGCAGATAGCGGCGAATCTCCCCCGCGATCATGGGCACGCCATAGGTGGAAAAACGCACCTGCTGGACGATGTCAAAGTTGTCGATGGCCTTGATGAGGCCAATGCAGCCCACCTGGAAGAGGTCGTCAATGTTCTCCCCCCGCCCGGCGAACTTCTGGATGACGCTCAGCACGAGGCGCAGATTTCCGGCGATCAGTTCCTCCCGGGCCCGCTTGTCCCCCTGCTTCGTGCGGCGCAGGAGCTCTTGGGTCTCCTCGTTTTTCAGCACCTTGAGCTTTGCCGTGTTGACCCCGCAGATCTCGACCTTTCCGTGCATGAAAAGCCCCCTCCCAGAAAACTACCGTCCGATGTAAACGGTAGTATTTCCCGGAAAGGGGAATTTGATACGGGGAGGATGGGACTGTAACGGGAGGGGAACAGGGTTCATAGATCGGCTTTCACCACCGGAACCCATAATTCGTAATCACCATGCACATTTTCGGGGTAATATTCAAAGTAAAAGTTGTACGGCTCATTGGGAATATAGCCTCTGCCTGGGATATCCGAGTAAAAAAATTCGTTCCACGCCTCTATGATATCCTTCTCAGAGGAATAACAGGCGACCGCGTACAGCGTTTTCTCAAGGGTTTTGAGCAGCGCGTTTTCCGGCGGATTGTTCTCTTTTCCTGTCTCAATACCAAGTAGGTAGCAATATTTTTCATGTCCCCGTGTATACCAGCTCAATCCATAATATCCCTTTTTAGCACCATTCAGACGGAGCAAAACCGCTTCCCTGCCTGTGCCGAAAAAATCTTTGTACAGGGCGGAAATGTCCGCGTCGTTTTGTGCGGCAACTGTCTCAACGGCATATCCGCAAATGGTAAAAGTCTCTCGCTCAACCAGTCTCATCTTTTTCACCTCAAAATTATATTTGATCAATATCTTAGCATGTAAAATAGGACAACTGCATGTCATATTACGAGAATGGATCAAAATAAAATATTTTAATCCATTCTCGCTTGACAAATTTGATCCTATATAGTATAATCTTATATAGAATTGGAGGGTAGCCATGATAGAGGAAACGCAGGGGGGCTTTTTGATTTCACAAATCAAACAGATTGGCGGCAGAATCTTTGAAAAGCTGCTGATCGGAGGCGGCGTGGAGGCGTTTAACGGGGCCCAGGGGCGAATCCTGTATATCTTATGGCAGACGGACGGCGTTCCGATCGTGGAGCTCTCCCAGAAAACTGGGCTGGCTAAGACGACGCTCACGAGTATGCTGGATCGCATGGAGCGCGCGGATCTGATCGTGCGGACTTTTGACCAAACGGATCGGCGGCAGATTCGTATTTCGCTCACGGAATCGGCGCGCGGGCTGCGCGGGGAATACGACAGGGTATCCCGTGAGATGAGCGAAATCTATTACGCCGGATTTTCACGGGAAGAGGTCGCGGCGTTCGAGGACACGCTGCGGCGCGTCTTGAAAAATTTATACGAAAAGGAGCGTCAGCTATGACTGCGCAAATGAAAGAGGAGATCACCGCATTGGTCGAAAACGCAAAAACCGTCTACGTCTCCTCAGTGGACGAAGCCGGGTATCCGAACACCAAAGCCATGCTCTCGCTCCAGCGCGACGGTTTGGGCGTCCACTATTTTTCAACCAATACATCCTCAAAAAGAGTCTCACAATTCAGAGCCAACCCGAAGGCCTGCGTCTATTACTGCGACGAACCGGCTTACCACGGGCTCATGCTGCTCGGCACGGTGGAGGTCTGTACCGACGCATACCACAAAGAACTCCTGTGGCGCGAGGGCTTTGAGTGTTATTATCCGAAAGGCGTCACCGACGACGACTACTGCGTTTACAAATTTACCGCCGAAAAGGGGCGGTACTATCCGGGTTCGTCCGAAACATTTGATATTGCGGAATTAGTGCAAATCTAAATAAAATGAGCAGAGCCCCTTTGCGGCCAGACGCCGCGAAGGGGCTTTTTCCATGCGCCGGTCACAGGCCGGTCTTACATGTCTAAGGTTTCTGCTCCAGCTTGATGCCCAAGATACCGGCGTCTTTCGTCCCTATGACAACCATGCCGTTAAATATCACGGGAGAGGCCTCAATGCTGTTGTTGGCCAATTTCAGGGAATCCAGCGGCCGGGAACCCGGCCCCGGCCCCGTGAGGCCGTCCAGGAGGTAAATGTAACCCTCGGAAGTACAGTAAATGATGTAGCCCTTGCCGTCTTTGTCATAGACGAGCACCGGAGAGCTCCGGCTATAGCCGTAGTTCTCCATTGTCCAAACCGGCTCGCCGGTCGCCTTGTCCAGCGCAACCAGGTACCCCCCATACGCGCCGGTCATCCGAGCGGGATATGCCACGGAGACAAAAACCAGATTGCTGAGGTTCCCCTGGCCCACGGCGATTGTCCCCAAAACGCCGCCGGAGGAGTCCGCCTTGCTGTAGCAGGTGTAATCGATGTTTTTCCAGACGATCCCCCCGGTGACGGCGTCGATCTTCCAGATGGGGGCGATGGCCGTGTCCGAACTGCGCCAGCCCCGATGGAAGGCGGTGCCGATGTAGATGTAGGGGTGTCCGTCCTCAATCGCCAATACGGGGCTTGAAACGGTGTCGTCCCGCATGTCCTGCACCCACTTGGGGGTCAGGGTATTCAGATCCACGCAGAGCAGTTGGCCGCCGTGATCCGCGATGATGAGGTATCCGCCCCAGACCACGGGGGAGGCCGCCATGCCGAGCCAGTAGCTGGTATCCGTCGCACGCGTACTTTTGTAGCGCCATCTGACCACAGTGGGCTTGAGGGAGAGGGTTCCCCCGTTCGCGTCATAGCTTGTGTTCAGCCTGACCAGGTACAGGACGCCGTTGTCCCCCGGATAGATCAGCGTGTCGGTCTGCGCATCCACAAGGGGTGAGCTGATAAACGCGCCGGCCGGCCGCGGGGCAAACGTGTCATCCGCGCCGAAGTGGTAGAGGATGCTCATGTCCAGGAGGCTGATCACAAAGACTTCGGCGGAGCCTCTCTCTGAACTTGCGCCGGCGCCCAGATAGAGAATCGGATAGCCCCTGGGATCCAGCGAACCGGAACCTTTGAAGGGATAGCCGAGATCCAGCGGCGGGCGGGTCTCCTTGCCCGTGCTCAACTCGAAGAAATAGACTTTGCCGTCCAGCGTGGCATAGATGACTTCCGTGAGTGTATCCTGGGACTTGGCCCAGTCCTCCAGGTTCATATGGGCTCGGACATCTTTTGGCCAGGTCATGACGAGAGGCTGCCCCACCCAACCGCTACCGGAGTAGGTCGTCCCGTCCGGAGTGGTAAGTGAGTCCGTCGAGATCTGATAAGCTTTTTTCATCTTGCCCGGGGTGAAATCCAGGGTGCCGTATGCCCCGCCATCCCGGAAGTTGTCGCCGCGGAAGGTCGTGATGCCCTCCACGCCCTTCGCCGTATAATCCGCCCCCAGACCAAAGTTGAAGGGCTCCGGCGCGCTGTAGCCCTCCTGCTGCACGTCGTTGATCAGGACATTCCATTTGACCAGCAGTTTGTTCGGCAGCGTAGAGGTCACGGCATAGGGTTCAAACGTCGGCTGCGGCGCCGTCGGACTCGAGGACACAGAAGCAGAAGAGGTCACGCCCGGCGACGGCGGGGTTGCCGCCCCCCCCTCCGGATGCTCGCCGAACAGGACTACGCCAAGGAGGACAAGCAGGGCAATCAACAGCAATACGCCGGCCAAAACAGACCACCGGGATCTGCGCCCGCGCGGGGTCGCGTTGTTTGGATTCGCCGGCATAAATTTTCCCCCCTTTCACCGTTGGCAGGACAGCGCCGAGGCCAGCAAATAGTTCTATTGTGTCTATTATACTAAAGTTTGACCAAAAAAGCAATTAAGAATTGGTAAACTCCCGTCCGGCCGCGCGGGCAGCGAATGGGTTCGCTCAGCCATCCCGTATTATACATTTTTATACATTTTTTCCTAATTATTTTAATTCTTCGACTATCTTCGACAGTATTCGACTTTAAAAGAGACTATAGTGGTGCCAGGTGATAAAACTTTGTTGCACGCTTTCGTGCAAAAGAGGCGTCAACGGCCTTGAGGGTGAGGAGTCAAAGACCGGGTGCCAGAGCATTAAGGATTTGAAGGAGGAGTAACTATGAATATCGTGGAAAAAACGTACAACTGGGCCTACCAGCCCGGAAAACGCGGCCAGACCGTCTACCTCATTCTGCACCACGCCGCCGCGCCGACCGCCACACCGGATCAAATCCACAGCTGGCATCTGGCGAGGGGCTGGGCAGGGATCGCGTACCATTATTACGTCCGGAAAGACGGCTCCATTTACCGGGGCAGGCCCGAGGACTGGTGCGGCGCCCACACCGAGGGCTATAACAGCTGTTCCATCGGCGTCTGCTTTGAGGGCAACTTTGAGGAGGAGTCCATGGGCTATCCCCAGGCGGCCGCCGGGAGCGAACTGGCGGCGGACATCTGCGCCCGCTATCCCGGCCTCAAAGTGATCTGTCACCGCGACGTAAACGCCACAGCCTGTCCCGGGAAAAATTTTCCCTTGGACAAAATAGTCTATCAGGAGGAGGAAGAAATCATGGATCTGGAAAAATTCAGCGCGCTCATGGGCAGCTATCTGGCAGAGCTCAGCACCCAGGCCCCAGG
Source organism: Bacillota bacterium (assembly GCA_009781925.1). Taxonomy (GTDB): domain Bacteria; phylum Bacillota; class Clostridia; order Oscillospirales; family Oscillospiraceae; genus WQUU01. The sequence goes on from WQUU01000189.1 coordinate 10,524, forward strand.
CGATTGGAGCGAGGAGGCCCGGCAGTGGGCGGAGAGCGAGGGTCTGTTTGTCGGCGACGAAAACGGCAACAAGGCCTATAAACGCTTTATGACCCGCGAGGAGTTTGCCGTCGTCGCCTATCGGCAGGGGCAGAAGACGGGGGAGGAGCAGGCGTGAGTTTCCTCTCAAAACTCGGCAGCCGGAAATTTCTCACCGCCCTCGCCGGTATCATCGTCGGCGTCGCCATGGCTTTTGGCCCCAACGACGACACGGTTCGCCCCATCGCCGGCTCGGTGACCTCCATTGTCTCCACGGTTGTCTACATTTTCGCCCAGGCAAAACTGGACGCGGGGAAATAGGGGCAAGAACCCCCGGCGGCTATCGCCGCCCTCTCCCCCCTTTCAAAAGGAAGCTACAAGGACACA
>WQUU01000190.1 GCA_009781925.1 Bacillota bacterium
GGTATTGGTGCGCAGAGTCTCCACAAAGGCGTCTTTGGGCCCCTTGAGGGACTTTTCGATTTTCGGCGTGTCGATGCCGCGCACGACGCCGCTGCGCGTCTCGAAGGCGATGGCGGAGTTTTCCTTCTCAAAGACCAGCACGCAGAACCCGTTTAAAATGTCGCTGACCACCTCGTCGAGGGTACCGCTCTCGTGGGCGGAGGCGGCGTAGACCCCGCCTTTGAGAATGGCGTCCATACAGGCGCGCCCTCCCTGGAAACCGGAAAAACGCGCCCCCTCGGTCAAAGGCCGAAAAACCTCCGCGCCGATCGCTCCGCTGTCCACCAGGCCGTCCAAATAAAAGGCCGTGACGCCGGAGTCGCCGGCGGCCCCGCCGACGGAGAGGGCGCGGGAGCTGAGGTCGGCGCAGTTTTCAAAGGCTTTTTTGATTTCATCGCTGGAAACGGGCATAAAAATTCCCCCCGGACACTGGCTACGCACAGTATGCCCAGCGGGGGAGGAATTATAAGGTCAAGAGACGCCTTCAGTCACTGTATATGATCATCGACTATATTTTAGATTTCTTGGCAATAAAAAATATCCGTGTAAAGGGAAACAAGATTCTCCCGTCCGCTTGAATGGGATAGGTGTCTTTGAGCGCATTTTCATACTCTTTGACAAACTCCGCGTTTATTTTAGCGTCCGTCAAACAATCCAAATACGGCCTCAATCCGCTGCCGCTATACCACTTTACAATGTCGGAATACGTATTCATGATATGAAAATAATTCGTTTCCCATAGATCGATGTCAGGCGTTAAACGGCAGAGCAGATCATAATAAAAATCAACTGTGTGTACCGAATACGTGGACGCCATGTTTGAAAAGTGTGGTTTCCATTGATCAGTAGAGGTCAACTTTTCCAACTCCGTATGGATCGGCATATATTTTGTGCATGGCACTTGAACAGCTAAAATGCCACCCCTGTTCAACATCCCGAATAGTTTTGGCAGCAGAGATTCCTGATTCGGTATCCACTGTATAGCGGCGTTGGAAAAGACAACATCAAAAAGCCCCAGCCCGGTTAAGTCGCCAGAGGCGTCCGCGCAAAGCCAATTCATTCCGGGATACTTTGACTTTGCCTCGCCAATCATGGATTCCGAACTATCTAACCCTGTGATTTCGGCCTGCTCCCATCTCGCTTTCAAGACGTTGGTACTGTTCCCCGGCCCGCAGCCGATGTCTATGATTCTTTTGGGATTGCTATGGTCGATTTTTGTTACCAAATCAATAGACGGTTGCGTTCTTTCCTTTCCAAATGTCAAATATAAATTTGGCTGCCAGTTAGACATAAGAATATTTCCTCAAATATTTTTTAGATTTTTGCTATTCGTAGACATGAAAACAGACAACTGGTTCAAGGCGCCCTTTTCAAGCCCAAGCGCAAGTTCCACCATTACCTGGAAAGCGGCAATTTTTTTCATGTATGCTTCACGGCTGCAATCAAACATGGGATACTTAAAAACCAATTCTTCAAGTGTCAGCGCAAGCTCTATCACCTCAGAGGGGTGCTCTACATGAAATACTCCTTCCTCTATGCCCTGTAATATAATCGGTTCGAGAATCGGAATACATTTTGCAATATATAACTTTGCAATCCTATAAAACAAAGTAATATTTTTGCTTTCATAGACAAAGACTTCCAACCCATAGAGCTGCTGAGGGCGATCGTGGCAAGCGTCTAAAAAGAGGCCAAGTGATTTCATTGCGCTGCGTTTTTCCTTAGATAAAATTTCAAGGATCCGTTCCTCTTTTTTTTCAACAAGCTCATGCGCAACAGCGTCTAATATTTCTTCTTTGGATTTGAAATAATAGTACAAGCTTCCCTTTGAACCGCCCCATTTTTTCAGAATATCCTCAATCGTTGTATTCTCATAACCGTCTCGGATGAATAAATCAGTCGCGGTATCTAAAATCTCTTTTTTCGTGCTTTCGCTGTTTTTATTTCGAGCCATCCGGATTACCTCCGCACAGTGATTAAACCGACCGACGGTATAATTATAGTATATCAAGACTTGTTTGTCAACAGAGAATTTTTATAACATAAATTTTCTGACCCGCTTGACCAAATCCCCGCGCCCCACAGAGGTCTCCTGGGAGCGGAACTCTTTTCTCTCGCGGGATTTCATCAGCGTTCGTCCTCCGCCTTGAGTTCAAACAGCAGACCCAGGGCCTCGATGGGCGTCAGGGTGTTGGGATCCGTCTTGCGCAGGCGGTTTAAAACCCGCTCGCCGCTCATGTCGAGGAGGCTCACCTGCTCCTCGGGCGCGCGGGGAGCGGGGCCTCTGACAACCCCTCGCTCCAGTTCCCGCAGGTAGGCGTTGGCCTTGCGGATGACGCCCTCGGGCACGCCGGCCAGCTTCGCCACCTCGATGCCGTAGCTGTCATCCGCCGCGCCGGGGACAATTTTGCGCAGGAAGATGAGCTCGCCTCCCTGCTTTTTGGCCGTGATGTTGTAGTTTTTGACCCCCTGGATCTCCCCCTCCAGGGCGGAGAGCTCGTGGTAGTGGGTGGCGAACATGGTCTTGGCCCCCAGCCTGTTTTTGTCCGCGCAATATTCCAATACGGCCCGGGCCACCGCCATGCCGTCATAGGTGGAGGTGCCCCGGCCGATCTCGTCCAGGATGAGGAGGCTCTGCCTAGTCGCGTGGCGCAGGATATGGGCCACCTCCGTCATCTCCACCATGAAAGTGCTCTGCCCGGCGCTGAGGTCGTCGGAGGCGCCGATGCGGGTGAACACCCTGTCCACGATGCCCAGCACCGCGCTCTTCGCGGGCACAAAGCTGCCCATCTGCGCCATGAGGACGATGAGGGCCGTCTGCCGCATGTAGGTGGATTTGCCCGCCATGTTGGGGCCGGTGATGATGAGCAGGCGATCCCCGCCGTCGTTCATAAACGTGTCGTTGGGGACAAAGAGGTTCTCCCGCTGCACGGCCTCCACTACGGGATGCCGCCCCTCCGCAATGCGGATCTCCCGGCTGAGATCGATTTCCGGCATACAGTAGTTGTTGCGCGCCGCCGTCTCCGCCAGGGAACAGAAGGCGTCGATCTGCGCCACGGCGTCCGAGGCGGCCTGTATCCGGGGGGCGTCCGAGCCCACCGCGTCCCGCAGGGCGGCAAAAATCCCGTATTCGATGTCGGCGATGCGGTCTTTGGCGCTGAGCAGTTCGCTCTCCAAATCCTTGAGCTCCTGGGTGAAATAGCGCTCGTTGGAGACTAAAGTCTGCTTTCGTATGTAGTCCTCGGGCAATTGGGCGCTCACGCTGCGGGGGACGTCGATGTAGTAGCCGAAGACCCGGTTAAATCCCACCTTCAGTTTCTTGATGCCAGTTTTTTCCCGCTCGCGGCGCTCGATCTCCGCGATGCTCTCCGCCCCGTGATCCCGGAGGGCGCGCAGGTGATCGAGCTCCGCCGAAACCCCCTCCCGGAGGATGCCTCCCTCCCGGACGGAGAAGGGCGGCTCGTCACAGATTGTGGCCAGAATCCGCTCCCGCAGATCGGCCAGAGGGTCGGCATTTGCCGCCTCGCGGAGCAGCGCGGCCTCGGCATTTGACAGCAAGGCGAAGAGCTCCGGCAGAGCGGCGAAGTAGCGGCCCAGGGCCAGGATATCGCGGCCGTTGGCGGTGCCGTACACCGCCCGGGAGACGATGCGCCGGAGGTCTCCGATCTCCCGGAGTTTGAGGCGCAGTTCGCTCCGCCGCTCATGGCCGTTCACCAGCTCGCCCACGGCGGCGAGCCTCCGCCGGATCGCCACGGGCGACAGCAGGGGCCGCTCCACCCAACTGCGGAGCAGCCGGCTCCCCATGGGGGTCTTTGTCCTGTCCAGAACCCAGAGGAGGCTGCCCTTTTTCTCCCCGCTGCGGAGGTTTTCGGTGAGTTCCAAACTCCTGCGCGCGGAGGGGTCGAGCTCCATGTAGCGCCCGGCGGAGAAGTCGTCTACGGCTCCGATGTGGGTCAAAGCGTTCTTCTGCGTCTCTTTCAGATAGTTCAGCAGGGCCTCGGCGGGCTCGGGGAAGCCGTCTTCGACCGTCTGGACGGTTGCGCGCAGGCGTTTGACCAGAAAGTCGCGGATGTCCGGATTTTCCGCCGCCGCCGGGGAGAGCAGGGCCTCTCTGGGGGCGAAGCGGGAGAGTTCGCTCACGATATGCGACGCGGCGTCCTCTTCGAAGCCCGCGGCGCAGAACTCGCCGGTGGACACGTCGCAGAAGGCGACCCCTCCGCAGCCCGTAGGGGACGCCCCCTTGGGCGTCCCGCCGTCGGGCTCCCCGAAGCCGTCCAAAAAGACGGCGCAGATGTAGTTGCTCCTCCCCTCCTCCAGCATGGACGCCTCCGTCACGGTGCCGGGCGTGATGACGCGGATGACGTCGCGTTTGACTAAGCCCTTGGCCAGGGCGGGATCCTCCGTCTGCTCGCAGATGGCGACCTTGTAGCCCTTGGCGATGAGCCGGGCCACATAGGCCTCCGCGCTGTGGTAGGGCACGCCGCACATGGGTGTGCGCGCGTCCTCGTCCTCCACGCCCCGATCCCGAGTGGTGAGGGTGAGGTCGAGCTCCCGAGAGGCCAGACGCGCGTCCTCATCGAACATCTCGTAGAAGTCGCCCAGACGGAAGAACAGCAGGCAGTCGGAGTACTGGTCTTTGATGGCCTGGTATTGTTTTTTCATGGGGGTGAGGTCAGCGGGCATATTGAAAGCCTCCCTGGAGATTAGAATTAAAAGATACCATATCAATAACGCGGGACGCCGAGGGCGGCGTCCCCTACACGGTCAAGGGCGCGGGGCGATGTGGGCATCGCCCCCTACAAGGTTATACCGTCTCCCCCTCCAGCGACCACGTGGTACTCCCCGTAATCTTCACCTCCGCGAACTCCCCGACCGCCGCGTCACCCGTAAACCGCACCAGCCTTCCGCCGTTTGTCCGCCCCGCGCCGTCCCCGTCCACCAGGACGCGGAGGGTTTTGCCGATATACGCGGCGTGTTTCTCGGCGGAGATGCCGTTGGCCAGCGCCAGCAGCCGGTCGAAGCGCTGTTGCTTCTCGGCGCGGGAGGCGGGGTCGGGCAGGTTTGCCGCCGGGGTGCCGGGGCGCTTGGAGTAGAGAAAGGTGAACATGGCGTCAAAGCGCGCCTCGGCAACGAGGCGCAAAGTGTCCTCAAACTCCGCCTCCGTCTCGCCGGGGAAGCCCACGATGATGTCCGTGGTGAGCACCAGATCCGGCATCAGCTCCCGGAGCCGCCGGATTTTTTCCAGATACTCCGCCGCCGTATAGCCGCGGTTCATGGCCCTGAGCACCCGGTCGTTGCCGGCCTGGACGGGCAGATGCAGGTGTCTGGCGCACTTTTCGCTCTCCGCCATCGCGCGAAACAGTTCCTCCCCCGCGTCTTTCGGGTGGCTGGTTATGAAGCGGATGAGAAAGTCGCCGGGGACGGCGCTGATCTCCCGCAGCAGCGCGGGGAAGGTTTCGCCAGCGCCCAAATCTTTGCCATAGGAGTTGACGTTTTGGCCGAGCAGGGTGATGTCTTTTACGCCGTCGGCCACGAGGGCGCGGGCGTCGGCCAGAATCTGCGGCTTGCCGCGGCTGCGCTCCCGGCCCCGGACGTGGGGCACCACGCAGTAAGAGCAAAAGTTGTCGCAGCCGTACATGATCGAGAGCCAGGCTTTGCATGGACTCTGGCGCGCAGTGGGCAAATCCTCGGCCAGGACGCCCTCTCCGCCGCTTTTCGCGAAGACGCGTTTGCCTCCATCCAGGCGCTCCAGAAGCAGTTCCGGGAAGCGCCAGAGGTCGAAGGGGCCAAAGACCAGATCCACGATGGGAAAAGATTTTTTGATGCGCCCGGGCATGTGCGCCTGCTGGGCCATGCAGCCGCAGAGGACGATGATCTGGCCGGGTTTTGCCTTTTTGGTGTGGTTCAGCGCGCCGACGTTGCCCAGAATGCGCATCTCCGCGTGTTCCCGGACGGCGCAGGTGTTGACGAGGATGAGGTCGGCCTCGTATTCGTTCTCTGTGAAGCCGTAGCCCATATCCCGCAAAAAGCCGCGCAGGATCTCGCTGTCGGCCTCGTTCTGCTGGCAGCCGTAGGTGTCCACGCAGGCCAGAGGCGATGTGGATTTTTGCGCGTTGCGGGCAAAAATTTCGCGGCAGATCCTGCGCTGATTTTCTATCTCGGCGGGGTTGATCTCCCGGCGTTTTTCGCTCATTTCGTGACCTCTCTGTGAGTTTTCGCGTTTATGCCGCCATCATAGCATTTTTTACTGGAAGTTTCAAGAACGATAGTGTATAATCAAATGAAACATGTAGTTGTTTGGAGAATTCCATGTCAAAGATTAACCTTCTCTCCCCCCTGCTCGCGGATCTGATCGCCGCCGGCGAGGTGGTGGAACGGCCCGGTTCCGCCGTCAAGGAGCTTTTGGAAAATTCCATCGACGCCGGGGCCAAGAGCGTCACCGTCGAAATCAGCGGCGGCGGAACCGCCCTCATCCGCGTCACGGACGACGGCTGCGGCATGTCCCCGGAGGACGCCGGGGTCGCCTTTTTGCGCCACGCGACCAGCAAACTCGCCGACGAGCGGGGGCTGGAGGCCATCGGCACTCTGGGCTTCCGGGGGGAGGCGCTGGCCGCCATCTCCGCCGTGTCCCGGATCGAACTGAAAACGCGGGAGCCGGGTGCGGACTACGGCACCCGTGTGACCCTCAGCGCCGGAGAGATTCAGGAGATGGGCAAATGCGGCTGCCCCGTGGGGACGGCCATCGCGGTGCGCGACCTCTTCTTCAACACCCCCGCGCGGCGGAAGTTTTTAAGGAGCGACCGGGCTGAGGGCACGTTCTGCGCCGCGGCCGCCCTCAAAAGCGCTCTGGGGCGGCCGGAGGTCTCCGTGCGCCTCATCCACGACGGCAAAGAAGAATTTTTCACGCCGGGGGACGCTCTGCCGCGCTCCGCCGTCTACAGCCTCCTGGGCCGGGACTTCGCGGCGAGGCTGCTGGAGGGCTCCTTTGCGGGGGACGGACTAGAGGTCGGCGGCTTCGTCTCCTCCCCCCGGGCGGGCCGGGGGAACCGGGGGCTGCAATTTTTCTTTGTGAATGGCAGGCCGATCCGCTCCCCCGCCCTCCAGACGGCGCTGGAACAGGCCTATAAAAACACGCTGCTGACCGGGCGCTTCCCCGCCTGTGTGCTGTACATCACCCTCTCCAACGCGGCTGTGGACGTAAATGTGCATCCGGCCAAGGCCGAAGTCAAATTCTCCGATGAGCGCGCCGTCACGGGCGCCGTTTACGGCGCGGCGCGGGCGGCCCTGGAGCGCGAGGCCGGGCCGGTGGCGGCGCCGGTATCCGCGCCAACTGTAGGGCGCGGCGCCCCCGGCGCGCCGGCGCCGAAACAGGAATTTTTTCAGCGCATGGACGCCGACCAATTCTGGCAAAAAATCATAAAGGATCCGGGCGATCGGGAGCGGTCGTCCCTACCCCTGCACGAACCTGCGCCGGTATACGCGCCGTCGCCCATTGTTCAAATACCGCGCGAAAAGCCTGTCTCCGCGCCGGAACCAAACCCCGCGCGGAAACCGGAGCCAGTCATTGAATCCCCGCCGCGTCTCGTGGGCGAGGCGCTGGGCACCTACATCATTGTGGAGGTACAGGACAGCCTCGTGCTCATCGACAAGCACGCGGCCCATGAACGCGTCCTCTTCGACCGGCTGCGGGCCGAAAAGGGCCCCCACATGTCCCAGGCGCTGCTCGGCCCGCTGACCTTCTCCCCCGGCGGGGCGGAGACCGAGCTATTGCTGCAAAACCTGGAGACTCTGGAGGCCCTGGGCTTTGCGCTGGAGCCCTACGGCGAGGGTGCGGTTGTTTTGCGCGCGGTTCCGGCGGACACCGACCCTTCGGATGCGGTTCCGCTGCTGGAGGAGCTTTTGGAGAAGCTCCGCGTGGGGCGCGGGGCGGATTTCAAAGAGGAGCTGCTCTACAGCGTCGCCTGCAAAGCCGCCATCAAGGCGGGGAAAAGCTCCGAGATGGAGGAGCTTATGGAGCTTGCGAAACGGGTGCTCTCCGGGGAGATCAAATACTGTCCCCACGGGCGGCCGGTGTCGGTGACGATCACGAAGAAGGAACTGGATAAACAGTTTAAGAGGATTGTGTAATTTGAACACTTTTGGCGAAAACATCCGCATGACGATCTTCGGCGAGTCCCACGGCGCGGCCGTGGGGGCGGTGCTGGACGGCCTCCCCGCCGGGGAGATCATCAGCCTGGAGAAGGTCAAGGAGCAGATGGCCCGCAGGGCCCCCGGCTCCACGGAGCTCGGCACGCCGCGCAAGGAGGGGGACGAGCCCTATTTCATGAGCGGCGTTTTAAACGGCTTCAGCACCGGGGCCCCCATCTGCGCCATGATCCGCAATGAGGACGCAAATTCGAAGGCCTACAGCGCGGAGGTTCTCCGCCCCTCCCACGCGGATTATGTGGCGAAGGTCAAGTATAAGGGCTTTTCGGACTACCGGGGCGGCGGGCCCTTCAGCGGCAGGCTGACGGCGGCCTTTGTCCTCTGCGGGGCTATCTGCCGGCAGAGCCTGGAGCGCCGCCGGGTCACGATCTCCTCCCGTATCGTCCGGGTGGGGCAGGCAACCGGCGACGATCTGGACTTTGCCATGAAAAAGGAAATTCTGGACGCCCGGGCCGCCGGGGACAGCGTCGGCGCGGTGATCGAGTGCGTGGCGGATGGGGTGCCCGTGGGCACGGGCGGGCTCATGTTCGGCGGGCTGGAGAGCCGCCTCGGTATGCTGTTCTTCGCTATTCCGGGAGTCAAGGGCCTCGAATTTGGCTCCGGCTTTCAACTGGCCGCCATGCGGGGCAGCGAGGCCAACGACCCCATCCGCGTGGAGGGCGGGCGCGTCGTCATGGGCAGCAACCACGCGGGCGGGATCAACGGCGGCCTCGCCAACGGCATGCCTATCGTGGCCCGGATCGCCCTGCGGCCCACGCCCTCCATCGCGCGGGAGCAGCAGAGCATCGATCTCGGCGCCATGGAAAACCGGGCGATCCGCATCACGGGCCGGCACGACCCCTGTCTGGCCCCCAGGGCCCAGCCGGTCGTTGAGGCGGCCATGGCCTTCTGCCTTTTGGACGCGATGCTGGGGGAATAAAGGGCTTTATTCGTCATACCGATCAGGGGCATCGGGCTCCCTCTTCGAGGGAGCTGCCAGCGCCGCTCTTGCGCTGACTGAGGGAGTGCTCCAAATTTTCTGGAGGGCAGTATGGAAAATAATAAGAAACCCGCGCCAAAAAAAGCCGCCGTCTCCAAAAAAGCCGCGGCAAAAAAGACCAAAACCCTGACGATTCTCGCCGCCGTCTCCATCGTCCTGGCGGTTATACTGCTCCTGGGCTCCCTGCCGGGACTCATCCCCCTCCTGCGGGGACAGGCGGCCGTCAGCGACGCGAGCGACCTCGGCGAGGGGCGCTATGTGCGGCTGGATATGGACAATATCCTGGGCATCTACGCCGACAATTACGACCCGGGCCGGCCCGATACGGTGACGAGCACCGTTGCCGTGATGAAGCTGGGCAGTCAGCTGGTCTCCGTGCGCCTGCCCATGCGGCTTGCGGACGGCGCGAACAGTCTGATGCAGCAGACGCAGGCCCAGTATCAGAGCGGAGCGGCCGCGCCGGCCACGGACATCCTGATCTACGGCACCGTGGCCAAGGTGGACGACAACACTAAGGGCCTGCTCTACACCTGGTATGGGAACAACTCTAGTTGGCTCAGCGCCGCCGGGCTCACTTCGGGTTCCGCCGACGCCTCCACGGTGCTCTCAGATTATATCATCAAGGCGGATGCCCTGGGCAGCTATCCGAGTCTCTGGCTGTTCTGGCTTGTCTTTAGCGCGACGCTCTTCTTTATCATTGCGGCCTTTGTGCTCTCACTTGTGGCGATGTCCCGTAAACCCGCCTCCGGCAAAGCTTCCCCCACCCCTGCCGCGAAGAAAAAAGACGTGATAAAGCCGGTAAAAAAAGACGAAAAAAACGACAGTAAGGACGAAAACGACAATGGCTGAGGCCCTGCAGTTCTGCGTGCCCTGTCTCTTCGGGCTGGAGGCCCCCCTGGCGGAGGAACTGCGCGCCATGGGGATGAAAGAGGTGCGCTCCGACAACGGCCGCGTGCGGTTTCAGGGGGACTTCGGCGCGCTGGCGAAGGCCAATTTGAACCTGCGCTGCGGGGAGCGGGTGCTCGTCGAGCTCGGGAGCTTTCCCGCCGCCACATTTGACGAGCTCTTTGAGGGCACAAAAGCCCTGCCCTGGGAAAATTTTATCCCGAAAGACGGATGTTTTCCCGTCAAGGGCCACAGCTTGGACTCCGCGCTGCGCTCGATCCCCGACTGTCAGCGCATCACCAAGAAGGCGGTGTCGGTGCGCCTGGGAGAGCGTTACCGGTCGCCCTGGCTGCCGGAGAGCGGAGAGAACTATCAAATCCAGTTCTCCATTATGAAAGACATCGCCACGCTGTATCTGGACAGCAGCGGCCTCGGCCTGCACAAACGCGGCTATCGCCCCGCCGGGGGCGACGCGCCGATCAAGGAGACCCTGGCCGCCGGACTGGTCTCTCTGGCCCGCTACCGGGGGCAGATGGATTTTGCCGACCCCTTCTGCGGCAGCGGCACCTTGGTCATCGAAGCCGCGCTGACGGCGAAAAACCGCGCCCCCGGCCTGGGCCGCCATTTCTCCGCGGAGAAATGGGTCGGCATCCCCCCGGAGGTCTGGACGCTGGCCCGGGACGAGGCCACGGCCGCCGAGTTTCCCGCCGAGCCTAACATTTTCGGCTCCGACATCGATCCCAAGGCCCTGGATCGGGCGCGGCAAACCGCCCGCCGGGCCGGGGTGGAGGACATCATCCGTTTCGCCCAC
>WQUU01000191.1 GCA_009781925.1 Bacillota bacterium
ACATCGGCCTGTTGGCCACCGGCTACAACGTCGTGGACGTAGACGCGGCGAAGGAAAAGGGCATCCCCGTCACCAACATTCCCACCTACGGCACCGACGCGGTGGGCCAGTTCGCCATCGCGCTGCTGCTGGAGATCTGCCACCACATCGGGCACCACAGTGACGCGGTGCACGGCGGGCGCTGGGAGAGCTGCGCGGATTTCTGCTTCTGGGACTATCCGCTCATTGAGCTGGCCGGCAAGACGATGGGGATCATCGGGCTGGGCCGGATCGGCCAGTCCACGGCCCGAATCGCAAAGGCGCTCGGCATGCGCGTCATCGCTTTCGACAGCTTCCAGTCCGAGACGGGGAAGGAAGTGGCCGAGTATGTCACGCTGGATGAACTTCTCGCTCAGTCCGACGTTATCGCGCTGCACTGCCCGCTATTCCCGGAAACGCGGAACATCATCCGCAGCGAGACCATCGCAAAGATGAAGGACGGGGTCATCATCCTCAACAACTCCCGGGGCCCACTCATTGCGGAGCAGGACTTGGCGGACGCGCTGAACAGCGGCAAGGTCTACGCCGCCGGCCTGGACGTGGTCTCGACCGAGCCTATCAAAGCGGACAATCCGCTCTTAAAGGCGAGGAATTGCATCATCACCCCGCACATCTCCTGGGCGCCGAAGGAGAGCCGCGCAAGGCTCATGGGCATCGCCGTGGACAATTTGAAAAGTTTCCTGGACGGGAACGCGAAGAACGTGGTCAATCCGTAGGGGCGCGTATGACTGTCACGGGAGAAGTTTTATTTAAAGGCGCAAAGGCGCTGTTTCTTGAAAACGAGCAGTGGAAAGCCATTATCACGCTGCGCGGCTCAAAGCTGGTTTCCCTCCTAGATAAAACCTCGGGGAGAGAACTGCTGCTGCAAAGTAAAGGCGATCAGTTGCTGCAAGGCGGGTATGATGCGGACTACAACGCGGTGGATGTCGGCGGCTTTGACGAGATGTTCCCCACGATCGACGCCTGTTTCTACGAATCCGCCCCCTGGGAGGGGGCGCGACTGCCCGACCACGGCGAGGTATGGAGCCTGGATTGGGACTGCGCGGCGGAGTGGGACTGCATTCACGCGCAGGTGCATGGGGTGCGGCTGCCCTATACGCTGACCAAGAGGATTCATTTTACAAGCGAAGCTGATTTACGGATCGACTATACTCTGGAAAACTTGTCGCCCTTTGACTTGGACTTCGTGTGGGCGGCCCATGCCATGTTCGCGATGGAGGAAAACTCCGCAGTTCTACTTCCGGACGGGTGCGAAAGCGGGACGCTTGCGTTCAGTCACGGCGAGTTGTTGGGGACATTCGGCGACAGTGTGGAGCTTCAAAGCGTTTTGCAGATTGACCGGCCCCATGAGAGGTATATGGATAAGTTCTACATAGACGGCGACCTCCCGAGCGGTTGGTGCGGCGTTTTCCACCCCTCCGATCACAGCGCGTATCGCCTGAGTTTTCCTGTTGAGACCGTCCCATATTTGGGTGTGCTCCTGTCAAGAGGGCTCCATCTCGGGAACTGCGCGATTCTGGAGCCCTGCACGGGCGCTTTTGACAGGCCGGACAGAGCTAAAGCTTTTGGCAAAAACAGTGTGCTGAAAGCGATGAGCAGCTATACGTGGTACTTGGAGTTTTCTAAATGAAATTTCTATTTGCCCCCGACTCCTTTAAAGGCTCCCTAAGTTCGCGCGAGGTCATCGACTGCCTCACGACCGCCGCCGGAGCGGTCTTTCCCGGCGCGGAGATTGTCGGCATCCCCATCGCCGACGGCGGCGAGGGCACGGTTGACTCTTTTCTGACGGCCTGCGCAGGTGAAAAGGTGTATGTGGACGTCCGCGGCCCCGAGGGGCAGCCTGTCACCGCCTATTACGCCAGTCTGGACGACGGAACCGCCGTGATCGAGATGGCACCGGCCTCCGGGCTCGGCCTCGCCAATGCGGATAAGAACCCGCTTTATACGACCTCTTACGGTACTGGCGAGTTGATCGCCCATGCGCTGAAACGGCACAAGAAACTCATCATTGGCATTGGCGGAAGCGCCACCAACGACGGCGGCATCGGCGCGATATCCGCCCTCGGCGTCAAGTTCTACGATGGGCAGGGGGCGCCGATTACACCGGGGCGCGGCATAGATTTGCAGCACATTACCCGCGTGGACGTGTCAGGTCTTAACCCGAGTGTCAAAAACGCCGAAATCACAGTCATGTGCGACGTGGACAACCCGCTCACCGGTGAGCACGGGGCGACGTACACCTTCGGGCCGCAGAAGGGGGCCGACATCGGGCAGCTTGAGATTTTGGAAAATGGGATGAAGCATTACGCCTCTATCGTCAAACGCGACCTGGACGTTGACATGGAGCATATCCCCGGCGCGGGCGCGACTGGAGGCCTCGGCGGCGCGTTGAAAGTCTTTATGGGCGCGGAACTGCGGAGGGGCATTGACGTCATGCTGGAACTGGTCCATTTCAGTGAGCTTCTGCGTGACGCTGACCTGGTCGTCACGGGAGAGGGGAACTTCGACGAGCAGTCCCTCCACGACAAGGCCCCCATCGGGATCGCGCGGCTCTGCAAGGAGGCGGGCGTGCCCTGTGTTGTCATCGCAGGTGGAGTTGGAGATGGTGTGGAGAAGGCGTATGACCTAGGCGTCAGCGCGGTGATGCCCATCATTCCCCGGTGTATGCGCCTGGACGAGGCCATGCGCGGCAGTCGGGAGTTGCTCTCACGGGCGGCGGAGCGGATGTTCAGGATGATCAAAATCGGGATGGAACGGAGAAATTAAGCATGCCAAATTTCACAGAATCCATATATCCAAATAGTATCCATCAGATCAGCGGCGGCGAAGTGTATATGGCCGACGCCGGGGAGGCGGACGTGCTCGTCGTCCGAGGCGTGCCCGGTTTCGAGGGTGAGCGCAGGGACGGCGTCCTCATCTCTCCGCTCAGCCACACGAACGCCTGTGTGCTCCGCGCGCTTTTCCCGTTTACCGCGCCGGCCAAAGTGCTCTCCCGTGACAAGAGCTGCGGCGTGGGCGACCGGCTGGGGATTGCGGGCCCGGGGCACATCCGCGTATTTGAACAATGCGACGTCGCGCCGGTGCTGGCGCAGCAGTCCATGCGCGAGCTCGGCCTCACGAGCCGCACCTTCGCGGACGTGATCGACGCCGCGACCTTTACGGTGTTCCGCGCGGGCTACGAGAGCGACTTCGGCGCGGACGGCGACCACTTGAAGACCCTGCCGGACATCCAGGCGGCCCTGAACGCCGGATGCACGATGATCACACTGGACTGCAGCGAACATATCCGGCCCGCGGATCCCGCGCAGCCGGACAACGCGCGCGCCATCTACGGCGAGGCCATCGCCTTCATAAAAGAGGTCTATGACACATTTTTCGCCGGGGCCAACAGTCCGGCGGAACTGGAGATCTCCATCGATGAGACGAGCGAGGCGACCACGCCGGAGCAGCACCTTTTCATCGCGACGGAGCTGCGCCGTCTGGGAGTTGAATTTGTCACGATGGCGCCGCGCTTTGTCGGCGAGTTCCAAAAGGGCGTGGACTACATCGGCGATCTCGCCGCCTTTGAGGAGGACTTCAAAGCCCACGCGGCCATTGCCCGGCGGTTTGGCTACAAGCTCTCCATCCACTCCGGCTCGGATAAGTTCTCCGTGTTCCCCATCATCGCAAAATACACGGAGGGGAAGTTTCACCTCAAGACCGCCGGGACCAGCTGGCTGGAGGCCATGCGTGTCGTCGCCCAGACCGATCCAACGCTCTACCGATACGCGCACGCGAACGCGCTCGTAACCTTTCCAGACGCAAAAAAATACTATCACGTCACGACGGATCTCAACAAGATACCGCCCCTGTGGACGTTGAGCGACAGCGAACTGCCCGCCCTATTTGAGCAGAATGACGCGCGGCAACTCATCCACATCACCTACGGCTTCATCCTGGGTACTCCCGCGCTCAAGGAACGGCTGTACACCCTGTGGCGGCGGGAGCGGCAAGCGTATTCGGACGCCCTGTACCGGCACATCGGGCGGCACATCGAACTCATCACAGGAACGCCCCTTACGGGGACAAAATAATTTGAAAAGAGGCTAACGATATGGCGCAAAAGATGAGAGGTGTCACCCTCCACGCGACTTGGGCGCCCAAGCCCGGCTTTAAGCTCGGCGCG
>WQUU01000192.1 GCA_009781925.1 Bacillota bacterium
TGCGCCCAAGAGGGTTTTGTCCTAAAAGGCGCGCGGCTGCTCAATCTGCGCGGTGGTATTGCCCAGCAGGGCAGCGTCAAGGAGCTCCTGCGCAGCAGGGGCCTGGACGCTGCTGCGATTGTGGACGCGGCGGCGGAGCTTTGCGGGGGGAAAGATTCTTCGCTGTGCTCAGAATGACAGGTAAAAATGAGAAAGCGACTTGACCAGCTCGTTTGTGAGCGCGGTTTAATCGAGAGCCGGGAGCGCGCCAAGACGATGATTATGGCGGGCCTGGTATTCGTGGACGGACAGCGCGTGGACAAACCCGGTGCGCAGGTGGCCGAAAACGCGGCGCTCGAGCTGCGCGGTGAAAGCTTGCCCTACGTCAGCCGCGGCGGCCTAAAGCTCGAAAAGGCCCTGCGCGTTTTTGCCGTGCACCCGGCGGGTCAAATCTGCCTGGACTGCGGGGCCTCCACCGGCGGCTTTACGGATGTGCTCCTGCAAAATGGGGCCAAAAAGGTCTATGCCGTGGACGTGGGGTACGGCCAGCTGGCCTGGAGTCTGCGCACCGATCCCCGCGTGGTCAATCTGGAGCGCACAAACGCCAGATACCTCGGCCGGGAGCAGGTGCCGGAGGAGATCGGCCTCGCCGCGATGGATTTGAGCTTCATCTCCCTGAGGCTCGTCCTGCCCGCCGTACACGCATTGCTCGCGGAAGCCGGGGACGTGATCGCCCTCATCAAACCACAGTTTGAGGCGGGGCGGGAGAAGGTGGGCAAAAAGGGTGTCGTGCGGTCGGCGGACACGCATCTGGAGGTTTTGCGCGGCTTGCTGGCCGCATTCCCGACCCTGGGCTTTACGGCGGCAGGGCTGGATTACTCGCCGGTAAAGGGGCCGGAGGGGAATATCGAGTTTTTGTGTTGGCTGAAAAAAGGTATATTTGCCGCGCCGGAACTGCACCCGGAGCGGGTGGTGCAAGCGGCGCACGGGGAATTGTAGGGGACGCACACCGGGCGTCCCGTGGCGCGGGGGCCGCCTGTAGGGGGAAGGGAGCGGATAAAAGTGAAACTACGAAAAATTGTTTTAGCGCTCTGTCTGCTGGCTTTTGTTCTGGGTCTGTCCGCGTGTGGTTTCTATCGATATTCCCAAAACTGCGTTTCGGACTTGAACGGCGTGTCGATGTATACCGAGAAAGCGACGTATGCGCCTGACGACTATATCATCAACGTTGTCTGGAAAAACAAGACTTCCCTCACGTTGACCTTTGGGGAGCCTTTCAGCCTTGAAAAAAAGACGGACAGCGGCTGGGAGAAGGTGGGGGCGATCCGTTTTTTCTTATGGAGGGTATAGCGCTGCCGCCGCACACGGAAGGAAAGCACAGTTATTACTTGCAGGCCTATACGGATTCGTTGGAGACAGGGACGTATCGCATCCTGGTCAGTTTTTATGAAGACGCTTTGCCTGGAGGTACGCCGTATTCGCTGTCTGTTGAATTTAATGTTGCGTAATTTTTGTTTGGGATGGTGCAACATGGAAAAACGCCTTGTCCCAATCTTCACGGCCGCGCTTGTCCTTGTGATCGTCTGCGCGTTAGTGGGATGTGGTCGTTCAGAAAAAGGGAACAGAGACACATCCGCTTCGGTTGTATGCAGCAGTGTGCCAAATCAGACGCCAAGCGATGAAGAAACGCAGGACAGCGCGCCGATCAATTCAGCGTCAAACACCGAGATTATTCCCTCCGCGATTTGGGAGAATCTAGGGAAAGGACAAAGTACCTTTACCATGATGTACGGATATCCCGGCATATCAGTGACGGCGAATGACGCGATCGCGACATACAGTCAGATTGATTCGTTTTTGTCGCAGTCGGTTCCGTACACCGGGGAGGTTCCCAAGGATGGCACGGAGCCGTATATTGAACATGCCGGATATTTGGGGCCGCCCGTACTCACGATTTCCGATACGCTGCACACTGTAGTGATTAACCCCGCGTGGTACGTGGAGACGCCCGGCGGCGGCAATTTTAGTGTTCATCAAGTTCCGGACGTGCTTGAAGTCAGTGTTGATGACCAGACCACATACATTCAGTCAAAGGAGTTTTATGATTGGATGTATAATATGCAGTGGCAATCGTCTTTCGGCGACTAGCGGGCGGCCTGACGCCGCTTCTACAAAAATAAACCGGGGGTACGCCCTATGTCTTCCCACATCGTACTCTGCCCGAACCCCAAGCGGGATCATGACCTGATTCTCACTCGGCGCGCGCAAGAACTGCTCGCGCGCGAAGGGCTTTCCGTATGTATCAGTCCGCTGGCCGAACTCGATGAGAAGACGATCGAGGGCGCGAAGCTGGTCGTCACCTTCGGCGGGGACGGCACGATTCTGCATACGGCCCGAGCCGTGGTCAAAGCGGGCATCCCGATTTTGGGCGTCAATTTGGGCAACAAGGGCTTTTTGGCGGAGCTGGAGCCCGATGAGCTGCCAAAGCTGTTGGAGGCGGCGCGGGGGAACTTCAGCGTTGAGCGGCGCATGATGTCGGATGTGGAGCTCGTCCGGGGCGGCAAGGTCATCCACCGGGACTGCGCCCTCAACGACGCCGTGCTCATGCGCGTGTTAAGCACCATCCGCCTTACGGTTTATGGTGACGGGCATAAGATCACGGAGTTTTCCGGCGACGGGGTGATTCTCGCCACGCCGACGGGTTCCACCGCCTATTCCATGGCGGCGGGCGGCCCCCTGGTGGAGCCCTCGGCGGAGAATATCATCCTGACGCCGATCTGTGCGCACATGCTGGCGGCGCGCTCCTTTGTCCTGGCCCCGGATCGGCGCGTCGCGGTGCGCATGGGCGTTTTGGGTGAGAAGCAGGCCATCCTCTCTGTGGATGGCAACACCGCAATCGCGCTCAAAACGAACGACGAGATCCGGGTGCGCAAGTCCGAATATTATACGCGCCTTGCCCATGTGGGCGATAAGAGTTTTTACGACATCGCCTATGAGAAGCTGGGGAGATCGAGATGAGCGGCGTGATCTCTATTAAAAAACTGGAAACCGCCGACATCCCGCGAAAAACTGGGCGGCAAAAACGACTACGAGGACGAGATCGTGTATGTGTATGAGTTTGAAGGGTAAGGTCGAGGACTTGACAAGGGCGAATTAATAACTCCTTCAGCCAGCGCAAGAACAGCGCTGCCACCCCTCCACAGAGGGGAATTAGGGGCAACCACCCCGTCAGCGCAAGGACAGCGCTGCCACCCCTCCACAGAGGGAATAGGGGCAACACCCCGTCAGCGCAAGGACGGCGCTGCCACCCCTCCACAGAGGGGAATTAGGTCAAGGACAAGGCGCGTCGAGGGCGCCGCGCCCTACAAAGATCCTTGTCCTCTGCTCCTATTCCCCTCAGGGGAGGGTGGCAGAAGGCCGGGGTGGTCGCCTTTGTCCCAATAACAAAGAAACAGGTGCCTTTATGAAATCACATCGCCAGCATCTTATCTCATCCCTCGTCGCGGGGGGAGCCATCGAGACCCAGGGCCAGCTCATGGAGGCGCTGGAGGCGGCGGGGATCGCAGCCACGCAGGCCACGGTCTCCCGGGACATCAAAGAGCTGCGGCTTTACAAAGAGCTCGGCCCGGAGGGGAAGTACCGCTACGCGGCGCTGCCGGAGCGGGACGAATCCCGGGACGAGGTGGATCCCCGGCTGCGGACGATCTTCCGGGAGGGAGTTGTCTCCTGCGCCTGCGCCCAGAACCTCATCGTGGTAAAAACGCTGCCGGGTCTCGCCCAGGCGGTCTGCTCCGCCGTTGACGCTATGGGGGTCGAGGGCCTGCTCGGCAGCGTCGGCGGAGACGACACCGCCTTTTTGGCCATGCGGGACACGGAAGCCGCTGAGCGGATGGCTATAAATTTTCACGAAATGATGAAGGGCAATTAAATTTTTCTGTCACCCTGAGCATGGCGAAGGGTCTTATATAAAATTGACAAGAGGGTAACACCATGCGAAAAAAATTTTTACCGATCCTGCTTATCGCCGCGCTTGTACTGTCCATAGCCACCCTCGCGGGCTGTACCCAAACGGTTGACGACCTTCTGAAAAAAACCGCTGACGAGGCCAACAAACAATGCCCCATGACAGTCGATTCCGAGACCCGTATGGACAGTGTGCAGGCAGCCGAGGGAAAAATACTGCAGTATAACTATAC
>WQUU01000193.1 GCA_009781925.1 Bacillota bacterium
TCTTCGCGGGCCTCCTCCGCCATGCGCTTGTACATCTCCGTCCACTCGTAGTGCTCTCCGGCGGCCGCATCCCTGAGGTTGTCCGTCGTGCCGGGGAAATCCCCGCCGTGCAGCAGCTTGAACCAGATCTTGGCGTGCTCCTGCTCATTGCCGGCAGTCTCCGCAAAGAAGGCGGAGATCTGCTCATAGCCCTCTTTCTTTGCCTTGGCCGCGTAGTAGGTGTACTTATTCCGCGCCTGGCTCTCGCCGGCAAAGGCGTCCATCAAATTTTTTTCGGTCTTTGAGCCCTTCAGTTCCATGCGATCATCTCCTAAAAATATTTTACCCGACGACGGAGTGATACAGCCGGTATCCGCCGCTGAGGTTGTAGACGTCAAAGCCGCGCTGGGAGAGAATTCTGGCGGCGATATAGCCGCGCAGCCCCACCTGGCAGGTCACGCAGACCTTCTTGCTCTTGTCCAATCCGTCCAGATGACCCCGCAACTCATCCAGCGGAAGATTCTCGAAGCCATCGATGTGTCCCATGGCGTACTCCCGGGGCAGGCGCACATCCAGCAGCGTGACGCTGCCGTCCCGGGGCAGACTGTCCACATCGTGCCAGTGGATATTTTTGACCTTCCCGGTCAATTGGTTCTCGATGGTGAACCCCGCCATGTTGACCGGATCTTTGGCGGAGGAGTAGGGCGGCGCATAGCAGAGCTCCAACTGGGCCAGATCAGAGGCAGTCATCCCCGCTCGGATCGCCGTGGCGAACACATCGCAGCGCTTGTCCGCGCCCTCGAAGCCCACGATCTGAGCCCCCAGAATTTTGCCGCCGCTCTTTTCGAATAGCACCTTAATGGACATATTCACCGCACCGGGGTAGTAACCGGCGTGGCTGCCCGAATAGAGGAAGACTTTGTCATAGTCGAGGCCGAGTTTTTGGGCGGTCTTCTCGTTGATCCCCGTGGTGGCGACTGTCATGTCAAAGACCTTAAGGATGGCGGAGCCTTGGGCGCCGCGGAATTTAGAATGGACGCCGCAAATGTTGTCCGCCGCGATGCGCCCCTGTTTGTTGGCCGGCCCGGCCAGGGGAATCATCCCGGGTTGCCCGGTTACAAAGTCTGTGATCTCCACCGCATCACCGACGGCATAAATGTCCGGATCCGAAGTCCGCATGGCCGTGTCCACCACGATACCGCCCCGCGCGCCGAGCGCAAGGCCCGCGTCCCGCGCCAGTCCGCTCTCCGGCCGGACGCCCACAGCCATGATCAGCATGTCCGCATACAGCTCCCCGCCGCCGAGGATGACGCACAGACCGCTCTCATCCTCCGTGACCTGCTTCACGGCCTCCGAGAGCAACAGCTTTACGCCCTTTTGCCGGAGATGCCGATGTACGTCGCAGGCCATGTCGTAGTCCAGCGGCGCGATCACCTGATCCAGCATCTCCACGACCGTGACATCAAGGCCCGCGTTTTTGAGGTTCTCCGCCATTTCAATGCCGATGTATCCGCCGCCGACCACGACGGCGCTTTTTGGCTGTTCTGTCTCCATGAAATCCTTAATTTTATAGGTGTCCGGAATGTTGCGCAGGGTAAAGACCCGGCCGGACTTTTTCGCGATGGGCGGCATGACCGGCTCCGCGCCCGGGGATAAGATCAGCTTGTCGTAGGACTCCGCGTAATCCTCCCCCGTCCGCAGGTCGCGCACCATGACGGTCTTCGCGGTTCGGTCGATGGCGACGACCTCCTGGTTGACCCGGACGTCCGTGTTAAAGCGGGCATGAAAGCTCGCCGGGGTCTGCAGGGTCAGCTTGGCCCTGTCCGTGATCTCTCCGCCCAAGTAGTAGGGCAGCGCGCAGTTGGCGAAGGAGATGTGCGGTCCCCGCTCAAAGAGGATGATCTCCGCATCCTCGTCGAGCCGGCGCAGGCGCGCCGCCGCGGAGGCCCCGCCCGCCACGCCGCCGACAATGAGAACTTTCATTTGGATGTCTCCCCTTTGCAACTAAAACCTCTCCCCGAAATACCCCACCCCGATCGTCTCCGGCCCGCAATTGGTGACGACCGTCACGCCGATACTGTGGCGCAGGATATTCCGCGGCCTGAGTTCCTCATATAACATATGCTCCAAGCGCTCAATCTCCCTTACCGGCACACTGCCGTGAACCAATAGCAGCTCTTGTTTCTCCGGGGCGACGATCCGGGCCTTGACCTGCGCCGCGATGGCCGGAACGAGGCTTTTGTCTCCCCGCACCTTTTCCACGGGCACGATGACGCCGTCACGCGCCAGCAGGACGGGGCGGATGCCCAGCGCGCTGCCCATAAACGCCGCCATACCACTGATCCGCCCGCTTTTTTGCATACAGCGCAGAGAGTACGCGCCCAGCACCGCCTGATTGCGGCCCGTCCGTTCGCGCAGATCCGCGACGATTCTTTGGAAATCCCAGCCCTCTTTATTCTGTTCAATGGACTCCAGCAGCAGGCGCCCGTATACCATGGAATACTGCCGGGAGTCAATTAGTTCCACGGTCAGCGCGCCCGGGTGCTCCGCTTCCAGCATATCGCTCGCGAGATTGATGGACTGATAGACGGAACTGGCCGTCCCGCTGATCGTATAAATGAGCGCGTGCGTATAACCCTCTGCGACAGCCGCCCTGAAAGCCTCCAGCCACTGTTCCGGCGTCCCCATCGCATGGTTGGGGATGTTTTTACAGGTTTTCAGGTATTCATAAAACGCCTGGCGGTCAATCTCCGTCTCTCGGACAATGCGCCCGTCGTCGTAGATGACGCTGGACGGCACCATTTGATACGGCGCCCCCACAACGTCTTCGGGCAGCAGATCAGCCGGGGAATCGCTGAAAAATATAATTTTTTCCATGAGATAGTCTCCCTGTTTGTCTTGTAAGACATTGTCTTTTGTTCCGGCAGCGATTTTGAGAAAAACCGCCCTTTTCGGGCGGTTTTCATCGCGTTAGGTGCGTCCTTTTCTCGTGGAGCGGGCAAAGGGAATCGAACCCTCCTCTAAAGCTTGGGAAGCTTTCATTCTACCAATGAACTATGCCCGCGTGTCCGGGCATTTTCACGTACCCGGCGCATAAAATTATAACATCATGCCCCGCGATTTGCAAGCCCCAATTCTCGGCCTGTGTCCCCAATTCTCGGATTCGCCATGTCATTCTCGGATTCGCCGTGTCATTCTCGGATTTATCGTGTCATTCTGAGCGCAGCGAAGAATCTTAGAGCCCTGCACTTCATTCAAGGTGACAGGGAAACTGTTACCCCTCTTTCTCGCCCTCGCCGAGCAGCGCGACAATCCGCCCGTAGACCCCCTCCGGGTCGCGGCGGAAGTTCTGCTCCATGCGCCGGGTCATGTCCTCGCTGGAGACCAGGAGCCTGAGGTATAGCATCTCGCCCAGGCCGTCCTCCAAGCCCAACTCCGCTGTCCAACCGCCTTGAACCTTCCGGTGGCCCGCCTTGATCATGGCGCTGCGGCGCATGGACGCAGCCACGGGCGCTGCGGCGGCCTCCGCCTTGGAGCGGATGGTATAGGGCAGGCTGTTTTCGATGATTGCTCCGCCCTTCACGCCCTTTTCCGTAATACGGCAGCCCGCCTCCTGACGCTGTACGTGGCCGGTGGCCTCCAGTTCCGTCAGACACTCGACGTAGTCAAAGTAGCCGACCGTACCGCTGCGCGTGATGAGCTCATAGAGTTTTTCCGGCTCTATCACGTCAGGCAGCCGCCGCAGCAGAAACAGGATCAGAATTTTGATATCCAGCTTGTCCTGGAGATAGCCAAAGTTCTCCATTGCCGTCCCCTCCAAACGGGTATTTCGCGTTGGGTGCGCTGTAGGGGCGGGCTTTCATGCCCGCTGCCGTGACCCGGGTATCGCAGTCGGGCATGGAAGCCCGCCCTTACAGGGCTTAAATCATATTTATTATACAACATAATTCCCCAATTGGAAATACAAAAATGCGATTTCTTCACACAATGCCGCAGGCCGCATAGACTGTACTGAACCTGAATCCCATTTTAAGCTAGGAGGTACAACAATGGCAGACAGGGTTTTGCCCGGCCCCCTGGAGGCTTCGGCCCACTTCAAAGAGGCCGTTTGTGTAAACGTCAGAAAAATTTATGACAGCTGTAAAGATAAAGACTGCGTCGAGGATCTGCACTTCTACCCCACCCAGGCTTCACAGGCCTACATAGATTCCGCCTGCAGCGTCCGACCCCGCTCGGCTGAGCTGCTGGGCGTCGATATCGACGTGGAGGAGGTCGGCTTCAACCGCGGCTACTACACGGTGGACTGCAAGTATTTTTACAAGATAAAAGGTGTCACCTTCCCCGGCGGACACGAGATCACCGGCATGTGCCTGTTCGACAAACGGGTCATGCTCTTCGGCAGCGACGCCAACGCCAAGGTCTTCTGGTCGGACGGCTGCACCTGCCCCATGGGCGCGGCCAGCGCGCTGCCCACCGCCGTCTGCGAGGCTGTGGATCCCATCATTCTCAGCATGAAACTCTGCGATACGGCCTGCAAAGACCGGGGCTGCAACTGCAACGGCGACCCCAAAGAGGTGCAGACCTGCGTGGACACCTTTGTCCCCTCCTGCATCCGGGACGCCTTTGAAGATGACATCTACCTCGACGCGGCCCAGCATCAGGTGTATGTCACCCTGGGGCAGTTCTCCATCATCCGCCTGGAGCGGGAAACCCAGCTCGTGATGCCGGTATACGACTACTGCATGCCCGAGAAGGAGTGCGCCGGCGGGGCCGAAAATGACCCCTGCGCCCTCTTCTCCAACATTCCCTTCCCGGTGGATGAGTTCTTCCCCCCGGATCAGGTGAGCCTGCCGGGGGACTACCGCTCGGCCCTGGGCAGTATTGGGTAAAGGGAACCGTGAAGCACAAGAAAGGGGCTGTTTTGTAACAGCCCCTTTTAGCCTGTCAATAAACCCAAGAATGCGGGCCGCCGAGGGCGGCGGCCCCTACAAGGGGATGGCCAATATCAAGGGTTGTAGGGGACGCCCCCTTGGGCGTCCCGCCAGGAGAACCCCTTTTTTGACGGTCTGAGGGGCTGTTTTGTAACAGCCCCTTTGTTTGTTGTCCAGCAATAACTTGTTAAGCTTGATTGTCATACCACGCTTTGATTAAGACAGCGCTGAGATCCACTTCCGCCCGGTGATACTTTAATAATGGCGCTTGATCCGGGAGACCGCCCCGTTTTTGCGCCTTGCTACAGCCTTCCGGTGTCTATTATGGCCTGCTATTTACGATTGCCGGACTTATCAAAATTTGCCCTCAGCGCTTTTTCTGTGAAAGGGATAACGGCAATCATAAATAAAAGTTGCACCCCAATGAGAATCCGGCCAAATGTTCCGACCTTGCCCGCTTCATGATCGTTGCGCAGTAGAAAAATACACACGATTGCAGACACAATAAGCGCAATCACTCCGAAAATAATAAGTAATCTCCCACTGTACTGATTGGCAAATATCCATGTGTCTTTGTTTTTCCTTGACATGGTTGTCCTATAACCGTATACAAAATTGGGCTTTTTAGGCGGTGCTATAAAAAGCCAAGTTCCAGAAAATATCATCAAAATCGGTATAATCCCATAAATCCCAACAAACCAAGTTCCCATTACCTCTTACCTCCAACTAAATTAGATTTTTTAGGAACAGATTACCCTATGCCCATTATACACGCTTTTTTGTCGGCTGTGTGCATTTCTGCGCGAAAGTTCGATTTCTGCGCGAAAGTACGGTTAAATCTGAAAGTACGGTTAAATTTGTATCCGCTTTTATTCGCCCCACCAACTTTTCGCTTTCTTTTCCGTCTCCTTTTCCTCTCCCTCCGTCCCCTTCTCCTCTCCCTCTGTCTCCGCCGTCTCCCCCTTGCTCTTCCGGCTCTGGATCAGCGTCAGCGCGATCACCGCCGCCACGGCGGCCAGAATCACGCTCCCGCCGATGAGGACGTACAGCTTCAGATTGCTCTTGGCCGGGGTATCGAATTTCACGCTGTCCGCTATCGCCTTGAGCGTATCCTCCATCACCTGCGTCACCGGGCCGCCGTTGCTTTTCAGCACAATGCCGACCGTTTTGCCCTGCGCTACGGCGGAATACTGCACGGTGGCAATCCCGTTCGTCTCGCCGCGCTGCACGGTAAACACCGGTTCGGACTGCGAACCGGTGTTGCCGGCCCCCGGCTGCATCACGACCTGGATCCCGTAGGTGTTGCCCTCCGGAAAGGCGTAGAGATACGCGCCGGAGGCGATAAGCGTCTGCATCACCGTGACGCGGGTGCCGCCCAGCAGCCCAAAAGCGGGATCGTCCGCCGGCGTGTCCCGGGTAACGACACTGAAGCCGTCCGGGATGGTCACCGTAATACCCGCCTCCTGCAAATGATAGACGCCCGCACCCTCCGCAAGAACGGAACTGCCGATGCCGAAAAATAACGCGGCGGCAAGCACTACGACATATAATTTTTTCATGGGGAATTCCTCCGACCTGCGTATACTACAGGGCGCGTCGCGCCCTACATTTTCCTAAAAGAAACTCATTTGGCTCGTCTCAGGCAAATCTCCCAGCGCGCCGAGGGCCTTGAGCTGTTCCGCGTTGGCCTGATTTAATTTCGGACAGGCCAGCAGCAACTCCTCCAAGGAGATAAACTGCCTGCCCCCCTCTCGGACGCGGATCAGATCTTGGGCGGCGGCCTCTCCGAGGCCGGAGACCGTCAGAAAGGGCGGGCGCAGGCCTTTTTCGGTCGGGAGAAAACGGCTGGCGTCGGACTTATACAAGTCCAGATTTTCAAAGACAAACCCCCGGCTGTAAAACTCATAGACCGCCTCCAGGGTCGTCTGCAGATCCTCCTCTTTCGCCGTCGGATTTTGCAGCCGGGCGATCTCCGCCAGCTTTTTCCGCACGGGCTCGATGCCCCGGATCATGACAGAGGCGTCGAAGCTGTCCTTCTGGCTGCGGCGGTAGAAATACGCGGCGTAGAACGCCAGTGGCTCGTGCACTTTGTACCATGCGATGCGGAAGGCCATCATCACATAGGCCACCGCGTGGGCCTTCGGGAACAGATACTGAATCTTCTGGCAGGAGTCGATATACCAGCCCGGCACGCCCAAGTCCCGCATAGATTCGACCTGTTCGTCGCTCAGAGGCTTGCCTTTTTTCCGCACGGTCTCCATGATCTGAAAGGCCGCTTTCGCCTCCATACCCTTGGAGATCAGATAGAGCATCAGGTCTTCCCGGCAGCTGATCGTATCCTTGACACTGACTTTTCCGCCCAGGATCAGCTCCTTGGCGTTGCCCGCCCAGACCGCCTCGCCGTGGGAGAAGCCGGAGAGCCGCACCAGCGTGGCAAACTCCGTGGGCTGTGTGTCCACCAGCATTCCCCGGGTAAAGGGTGTGCCGAACTCAGGCACGCCGATGGTGCCCGTCCTGCCGATGACGGGATCGTCCTCGGGCAGGCCCAGAGGCGCGGGGCTTTTGAAGATGCGCATGGTCTCGGGGTCGTCCAGGCGGATATCTCTCGCCTCGACTCCGGTCAAATCCTCCAGCATCCGGATCATGGTGGGGTCGTCGTGGCCCAGCTCATCGAGCTTCAGAAGGTTGGACTCCATGCAGTGATACTCAAAGTGGGTGGTGACGATGTCGCTGTCCTTGTCGTCCGCCGGGTGCTGGACGGGACAGAAATCCGTGACCTCCATCTCCCGGGGGATGATGACCAGGCCGCCCGGATGCTGGCCCGTGGTGCGTTTGATGCCCACGAGCCCTTGGCTGAGGCGGGTTTCCTCCGCCTTGGTGACGACCAGGCCGCGCTCCTCCAGGTATTTTTTCACATAGCCGTAGGCCGTCTTCTCCGCCAGTGTGCCGATGGTTCCGGCCCGGAATACGTGATCCGCGCCGAAGAGCTCCTCCGTATACTTGTGCGCCCTGGCCTGGTATTCGCCGGAGAAGTTTAGATCAATGTCCGGCACCTTGTCTCCACCGACGCCCATAAAAATCTCAAATGGGATGTCAAAGCCGTCTTTTTTAAGTTCCGCGCCGCAGACGGGGCAGAGCTTGTCCGGCATATCCGCGCCGCAGCCGTAGTCCCTGCCGGCGCCGAAATCCGTATGGTGACAGTGCGCACAGCGGTAGTGGGGCGGCAGGGCGTTGACCTCCGTGATCCCGGCCAGGTAGGCCGCGAAGGACGAGCCTACGCTCCCCCGGGAGCCCACCAGGTAGCCCGCCTCCAGGGAATTCGCCACCAGCTTTTGCGCGGCCATGTAGACCACGTCGTAGTGGCCGCCGATGATATCCCGCAGTTCCGTCTCCACGCGCTCCTGTACGCGTTCCGGCGGATGCGCGCCGTAAAGCTCCCGCAGGCGGTTCCGCACCAGGAATTCGAGATCCTCGGCGGAGTGCTCAATCGTGGGGGGGAAGAGTTTTTTCGGTAAAAGCTCGATCTCCTCGCAGCGGGCCGCGATGGCGTTGGGGGTCTCGATGACCACCTCTCTGGCCGCATCGTCGCCCAAGTAGGCAAACTCGTCCAGCATCTCGCCGGTGGTTTTGAAATAGATGGGCAGGTCTTTATCCGCATCTGAGAATTTTTTGGAGGCCAGCAGAATCTTGCGGTAGATCTCATGTTCCGGGTTCAGGAAGTGCGCGTCCCCCGTGGCGGCGCAGGGCTTGCCCAACTTCTTCGCCAGGGCAAAGACCCTCCTGTTAAACTCCCGGAGCTGCTCCTCGTCCTTCGCCGTCCCGTTGTTCAGCAAAAAGGCGTTGTTGCAGACGGGCATGATCTCCAAAAAGTCGTAGAAGGAGGCGATGCGCCGCAGTTCGCTTTGGCTCCTGCCATGGGTCAGGGCGTCAAAAAGCTCCCCCGCCGCGCAGGCGGAACCGACGAGCAGTCCCTCCCGATGCGCCGTGAGAAGGCTCTTGGGGATGACGGGGTTCTTGTGAAAGTGCTCCAGGTGGGCCTTGGAGATGAGCGTGTAGAGGTTTTTGAGCCCGGTTTTGTTTTGGACGAGCAGATTGATATGATAGGTGTGGCGGGGGGCGCTGTCCTCTCCCCAGGCCCGGAGGCAGACGGCGTTTAAGTCATCCAGCGTCTCCGCGCCCAGGCTTTTCAGCGTGGGGAGGAATTTTTCCAGAATGCGCGCTACCACGGCCGCGTCGTCCACCGCCCGGTGGTGGCGGAATTCCGGCAGGCCCAGGCGGGAGGCCACCCTGTCCAGCCTGTGCCGGGGCAGCTCCGGCAGCAGGAACTGGGCCAGTACCAGCGTGTCCAGGTAAGACGGGTCGAAGAGAATGTTTTGCCGCGCGCAGGCGGCTTCCACAAAACTCACATCAAAACCGGCGTTATGAGCGGCCAGAGGCCGATCTTTGGCGAAGGCCAGAAATTGCGCCACAGCTTCCGCTTCCCCCGGCGCATCGTAGACGTCCCGGTCGCGGATGCCGGTGAGCTCCGTGATCTCGGCCGGGATGGGCCTGCCGGGGTTCACGAAGGTCTGAAAACGGTTCAGAATTCTGCCGTTTTTGAGGATGACCGCGCCGATCTCGGTGATGCGCTCATTTTGGGCGTCGAGCCCCGTAGTCTCCAGATCGAAGGCGCAGATCTCGGTGTTCAGGGGCAAGCCGCGTCCGCCCCGGAAGGCCGCGCGCTCGTCGACATCGTTGGCGAAGTAGCCCTCCAGGCCGAAGATCACCTTGACGCCGTATTTTTTCCCGGCTTTCCAGGCCTCGGGATAGGCCTGGGCCACGCCGTGATCCGTGATGGCAACGGCGGGATGCCCCCAGCGGGCGGCCTGGGCGACGGCCTCCTCCGGGTCGGTGAGCGCGTCCAGGGCGCTGTAGCGGGTGTGCAGATGCAGTTCCACACGCTTGCCGGCTTCACTCGTATCCTCCCGCAGCGCTTTCTCCGCCAGGCAGATGGCCGAGGGGGTAAGCCGGATATCCCCCTCATAGCGGTC
Organism: Bacillota bacterium; assembly: GCA_009781925.1. Taxonomy (GTDB): domain Bacteria; phylum Bacillota; class Clostridia; order Oscillospirales; family Oscillospiraceae; genus WQUU01. The sequence goes on from WQUU01000193.1 coordinate 9,941, forward strand.
AAATTCCATGTGCCCGCGAACGGCCACGGTCATGCCCTTTTTGATCTTGTCGATCACCGCCCGCTCGTTCGCGCCGTGTATGTACTTGGAGACCCGGACGGTGCCGGTATAGTCGGTGAGATCAAAGCTGAGCACTGCGCCGCTCCCCTTTTGGAGCAGTTTGCTTGTCACGTCCAACACGTCGCCCTCCACGACGACCTCGCCGCTGTCCTGGCGCAGATCGGAGACGGGCGCCGGCGCGGCTTTGAAGGCCTTGCCGTAGAGCGCCGCCCCCTTTGCCGCGGATGCCCTCTTTTTGGGCTGCGCCGCGCTTTTTTTCACCGGAGCCCAGAGCCGCAGGCTGACGCGCAGCAGGCCGAACTCCGCCGCGATGCAGTCCTCCAGGAGCGCGTGTTCGTCCGGAGAGGGCGGGCAGACAAAATTCGCCTCCAGCTCCATGTGGAGCTGTTCCCGGCTGAGCTTGACAGAAAAAATAGAGGCGGAAGAAAGTCCCCCGCAGAGCTCGGCGAAAGGCTCACAGCAGGGGAACATCGCAAGAAACGGGGTTTTGCTGCTCATAGTGTTGATTCCTCATCATTTGTAATCACATCCAGCAGCGCGTCGCAGAGCCGCTCCTGCGGAAATTTTCCCACAACATCGCCGCGCCGGAACACGACGCCCTCTCCCGCGCCGCCGGAGACGCCGTAGTCGGCGAATTTCGCCTCGCCGGGGCCGTTGACGACACAGCCCATGACGGCCACCGTGATGTCTCGGTTCATGACAGCCAGGCGCGCCCGCACCTCATCTACCAGAGGCAAGAGGTCAATTTTTGTGCGCCCGCAGGTGGGGCAGGAGACGATATCGACTCCCCCGCGCAACTTCAGCGCCCTTAATATCGCGATTCCCGCCCGCACCTCTTCGATGGGGTCGGCGGTCAGGGAGACCCGGAGCGTGTCGCCGAGGCCGTCCAGCAGCAGCGCGCCGATGCCGATTGATGACTTGATGACCCCCATCTCCGGCGTTCCGGTCTCGGTGACGCCGATGTGCAGGGGGTAGTCGCAGCGCGCGGCCAGGAGGCGATAGGCCTGTACCGTCGCGCGCACGTCGGAGGATTTTACCGCGACGCAGATGTCATAAAACCCGGCGTCTTCCAGAAGGCGCGCCTGGCCCAGCGCGCTCTCACAGAGGGCCTCTGGCGTGTTACCCAGCTTGCCCAAGAGGTCTTTCTCGAGACTTCCGGCGTTGACGCCCACCCGGATGGGGACGCCCCGCTCCGCGCAGGCCGCCGCCACCGCGCGCACCCGCTCTTTTCCCCCGATGTTGCCGGGGTTCAGCCGAATCTTGTCCGCCCCGTTCTCCACGGCCAAGAGCGCCAGTTTGTAGTCAAAGTGGATGTCCGCCACCAGCGGTAGGGGGGATTCGGCTTTTATCTCGCGAACCGCCCGTGCGGCCTTCAAATCCGGCACCGCCACCCGGACGATGTCGCAGCCCGCCTCCGCCAATGCGCGGATCTGCGCCAGCGTGGCTTCCACGTCGTCGGTGCGGGTGTTCGTCATGGACTGCACGGTCACGGGCGCGCCCCCGCCGACGGGGACGCCGCCGATGTTGATTTGTCTCGATTTGCGCATAACTTTTACCCCCAGATCAAACGCCAGACATCATGGAGCGTCACGTAGGCGATGAGCCCCAGTAAGAGCACAAACACCGCGCCATGAATATAGCCCTCATATTTGGGGTCTAATTTGCGTTTTGTGATCTTCTCGATCACCCAGGTGATCCAGAGAAAGACAATCCGTCCGCCATCAAGAGCGGGGATGGGCAGCATGTTCATCACCGCCAGATTGATGGCGATAAACGCGCCAAAATAAAATACCGCCTGCAGCCCGGCGCCCGCGCTGTGATTTGGGTCTTGCTGCTGCGCCTGATTCCCCGTATCGTTAAAGAGGTTAAGGATTCCCGGAAGTCCTGCCATATCGTTGAGGCCGGCCCGGCCGGTGAGCAAATCCGAAAGCCCCAGCCGCACCATGCGGACAAAACTGAGGGCCTGATACCAGGAAAATTTCAGCGTAGCGCCAAAGCCGTGCTCGCGGGCCTCGAAAGTAAAACCGTACAGCATTACGGGTTTCCCGTCTGTGTCCGTTCCCGGAATGGTTTTCTGCATGGTGAAATCAGCGAGCGTCACCCTCTGCCCGTCTCTCAGCAGAACAATCGTGTGGCTGTCCCCGCCACGGCTCAGGAAGAGTGACACATCGTTGTAAGTGTAAATGCGCTCCCCGTCAATTTTATAAAAAATGTCCCCCACCTGCAGGCCGTGTTCCCCCTCATAGGGGAAGCCGTCCGCAAGGCCGGTGATCTTGGGCACAGGAAAGCCGTTTTGCTGCGCTTGGGGCAGAGAAAACAGAAATAAAATAATCAATAGCCCCAATAAAAAGTTCATAATGGAACCCGCCGCCAGAATAATCGTGCGTTTCCAGGCCCGCTGATTCACAAAGGCGCGGGGATCCTCGGACGCGGCGTCCTCCCCCATGTTGCAGAAACCGCCGATGGGCAGAAGCCGCCAGGTATAGAGGGTCTCCTTCCCCTGCTTTTTCAGGAGTTTCGGCCCCATGCCGATGGCGAACTCAAAAACCCGCACGCCGCCCAGCTTGGCCGCCGTGAAGTGGCCCAGCTCGTGAATGGTGATGAGGATGCCGAAAAAAAGAATTCCGATGACAATATACATGCGTTACCTCAATTGTAGGGGCGGCGTCGGGCCGCCCATTGTAGAGCGCGATGCCCACATCGCGCCGCCGCACAGGCAGCGGGCCGATGTGGGCATCGGCCCCTACATGGCGTACACCAATTCCCGCGCCCGTTCGTCCGTGTCCAGAATATTTTCCAGTGTCGGCGTTTCCGTAAACTCTATGCGCTGACAGGCCGCCGCAACACGGTCATAGATGGCGTTATACCCGATTTTTCCCGCGAGAAACAGGGCCACCGCCGCCTCATTGGCGGCGCTCATGGCGCAGGGGAGGTTCCCGCCGCGTCTGGCCAGTTCCATCGCGAGGGCCAGACAGGGCATGGCGGCCAGATCAGGCGCGGAGAAGTGCAGCGCGGCAAACGCGTTAAAGTCCAGCCGCGCCGTCTGGGAACTGAGCCGCGCGGGATAGGTCAGGGCGTACTGGATCGGCAGGGCCATGTCCGGTACGGCGCACTGCGCGAGGACGGAGCCGTCAACAAACTCCACCATGGAGTGAACCACGCTCTCCGGGTGGATGAGCACCTCGATTTGCTCCGGTGCAACGCCGAAGAGGTGCATAGCCTCGATGAATTCGAGACCCTTGTTCATCATGGTCGCGGAGTCCACGCTGATCTTCGCCCCCATGCTCCAGTTGGGGTGCCTGACCGCCATTTCCGGCGTGACGGCGGCGCACTGTTCCCGGCTCCGGCCCAGAAAAGGCCCGCCGGAGGCCGTGAGCAAAATGCGCCTGAGCTCGTCCCGGCTTTTCCCCTGGAGGCACTGAAAAATGGCGCTGTGTTCGCTGTCCACGGGCAAGATTTCCGCGCCGTGTTCCCGCGCCGCCGCCGTGACGAGCGCCCCGGCGCAGACCAGAGTCTCCTTGTTGGCGAGGCAGATACGCCGGCCGAGGGTGATGGCCGCCAGCGTGGGCAGAAGGCCCACCGCTCCGGACACCGCCGCGCAGACGGCGTCCGCGCCGGCGATACAGGCCGCCTCCAGCAGGCCGCCCTCCCCCGAGACGACGCGGGTATCCGTATCCCCCAGAGCGATCCGCAGCGTTTTTGCGGCTGTCTCGTCATATACGGCCGCAAGATGCGGATGAAAGCGCCGGGCCTGTTCCTCCAACAGGGAAATATTGGAGCGCGCAGCCAGGGCGAGAATTTTGACGCGGAGCCGCGCCGCGGCCTCCAGTGTCTGCCGCCCGACGGAGCCGGTAGAGCCGAGGACGGAAATTGAATTTACCATCAGCGCGCGACCAGGAGGGCGGGCGCCAGCAGGAGCAGAAACTCCACCGCCGGGGCCGCGAAGGACATGCCGTCCAGCCGATCCAAAACGCCGCCGTGTCCGGGCAGGATGCGGCCATAATCTTTGACGCCGAACTGCCGCTTCACGGCGCTGTAAAACAGGTCGCCCAGTTCACACAGCGCACAGCCGACGAAGCCATAGAGCAACAGCAGCGGATAGTTGACCGAAAATCCGCCGATGAGCTGGAGAATGAGCCCGTAGAGCGGGAGAAAGCCCATGCCGCAGACGAAGCCGCCGACACTCCCTTCGACCGTTTTGTGGGGGGAGAGCAGCGGGCTCAGCTTATGTTTTCCCAAAAACGTGCCAATAAAATAGGCCCCGGTGTCGCAGGCAAAGGTGATGACGAAGGGGATCAAAATATACGCGGCCCCGCTCTGCCCGGCGCCCGCGCCGACGCCGAGCTGTCCGATCCGCACGAGAGCGCCGAGCAGGTAGGGGATGAGCCCGCCCGCGAAAAAGGCGCCGAGACACTCCAGGACTGTGATCTGCCGCCGCCCCTCCCGATAGGAGAGCGCCAGAAGAACGCCCAAACCGATCAGCAGCAGAAAGGCCGGAGCCAGCCGGTAGGGCGTGAGCTGCGGAATCACCGCGAACAGAGGGGCCAGGACTGCGGCGCAGAGCGTGACGGCCACGGCCGGCCTCTCCGCCTGCGGCGCGGCGCAACGCAAAAACTCATGGGCGCCCAGGGCCGCGACAAAAGCCAGGCACAGCGCAAAGACCCACAGGGGCAGAAAGATCACAATCGCAAGCAGTATCGGCACGCCCACAATCCCGACCAAAATGCGGTTTTTCATCACGATATCTCTCCAAATCTACGGTTTCTGCGCTGGTAGTCCAGGATCGCCAGTTCCATCTCTTTGGGGCCAAAATCCGGCCAGAGGGTGTCTGTGAAGTAGAGCTCCGTATAGGCCGACTGCCAGAGCAGAAAGTTAGAGAGCCTCAGCTCCCCGCTGGGGCGGATGATGAGATCGGGGTCGGGAATCCCCGCCGACCAGAGATGCGCCTCCAGGTTCTCTTTTGTGACCTCCCCCGCGGCAGCCGCCAGGTTCGCCGCCCGGACGATCTCGTCGCGCCCGCCGTAATTGACGCAGATGTTGGCCTGAAAGCCCGTGTAGCGGGCCGAAATTTCGTCCGTGCGCGCGATAAATGCCCGGAGCTTCTCCGGAAGCGCGGAGCAGTCCCCCAAAAAGCGCATGCGGATGTGATCCCTCTCCATACTCTCGATGGACTCGCGCAGATACTTGTCCAGCAGATTGAGGATCCCATCGACTTCCTGGGCCGGGCGTTTCCAGTTCTCCGTGGAGAAGGCGTAAGCGGTGAGGTAATCGATCCCCAGATCCTTGCAATAGGTGGCGACACGGCGGAAGGTCTCCGCCCCCGCGGCGTGCCCAGCGCCTCTGGGCAATGCGCGCTTTGCCGCCCAGCGGCCGTTTCCGTCCATGATGACGGCAATATGGCGGGGGAGGCGTGTCAGATCAACCTCCCCCGACGGCTGTTTTTTTCGGTTAGAAAATATCATATGTTTTACAGCTCAAACAGTTCTTTTTCCTTTTTCGCCGCCAGGGCGTCGATCTCCTTGATGTAATCGTCCGTGAGCTTCTGGATGTCCTTCTCCATGTCCTTGAGATCGTCCTCCGTGATCTCGGCCCTCTTCTCCTGCTTCTTGAAGAGCTCTACGGCGTCGCGGCGGATATTGCGCACGGCGACCTTCGCGTCTTCTCCGTGTTTTTTGACCTGCTTGGCCAATTCTTTGCGGCGCTCCTCCGTCAGCTGAGGGAACACAAGGCGGATGATCCGCCCGTCGTTCGTGGGGTTGATGCCGAGGTCTGAGGCCAGAATGGCCTTCTCGATGGGCTTGAGGCTGGAGGCGTCCCAGGGCTGGATGGTCAGGGAGCGGGGATCCGGCGTGGCGATGGAGGCGATTTGGTGGATAGGGGTGGGGGTACCGTAGTACTCTACGGTGATCTGATCGAGGACGGCGGCGTTGGCCCGGCCCGCGCGGATGGACGCAAACTGCGTGCTGAGCACCTCCGTGGTCTTCTTCATCTTCGACTCATATTCTTTGAAATCGTCCGTCATGGGGTATTCCTCCTACATAAATTTGTCTAATCCTTATAGGCCCTCTTTTGGAAGGGGGTGGCGCGCAGCGCCGGGGGTTTGGCCTCTATGATCAAGTTCGAATAACGGTGCCCAGTTTTTCGCCCAGGACTACCCGCACGATATTTTGGGGATCCTCCAAGGCGAACAGGATTACAGGGATGTGGTTGTCCATAGAGAGGGAGGTCGCGGTGGAGTCCATGGCGTTTAAATGTTGCGCCAGGACGTCGTCATAGCTGATGTTGTCGTACTTGACGGCCTTCGGATCGACGCGGGGGTCGGCGCTGTAAATCCCGTCCACGTTCTTCGCCAGCAGAATGACGTCCGCGCCAATCTCGGCGGCCCGCAGCACGGCGGCCGTGTCCGTGGAGAAATAGGGGTTGCCCGTGCCGCAGCCGAAGAGGACAATCCGCCCCTTGCCCAAATGCCGCATGGCCCTCAGGCGGATGTAGGGCTCGGCGATGGCGCGCATTTCGAGCGCGGTCTGTACCCGCACCTCCGCGCCCAGACGCTCCAAAACGTCCGCCAGGGCGAGGCAGTTCATGACGATGCCCAGCATCCCCATGTAATCGGAGCGGGTACGCTCGATCTTGCCGCCGCCGTCCTTCGCCCCGCGCCAGAAGTTGCCGCCGCCCACGACGACGCCCACCTCCACGCCCAGATCGGCGCAGTCTTTGATGGCGCGGCAGACCTCCTCAATGATCGCGAAGTCCAGGCCGCGGCCTTGGCTTCCCGCGAGAGCCTCCCCGCTGATTTTGAGCAGGATACGGTGAAATACGGGTTTCTGATCCGGCATAAAATCACCTCTGTAGGGGCCGCACATCGGGCGGCCTGTTTTGCGAAAATATGTTGAGAACGCGGAACGCCCAGGTGTGCGTCCCCTACATATTCTAATATAAATCTCCGCGATTTAAAAGCCCTGCGCGGAAAAATTTACAAATTCTGCTTACCCGCCGTCAAAGTAACCCACGATTGCGATGCCGACCACTGTCATGGCAATCACGCCGTACTGCGGCAGCTTCAGTTTCTCCCTCAGGAAAATCCGCGAGAGCAGGACGGAGAATACGCAGTACGACGCGATGATTGACGCGTTGATGCCCGCGTGGGCCGTATCCCCCACCGCATAGATGTATCCAAACTGTCCGGCGGTCTCACAGATGGCCGCCAGATCAAAGTCCCCCTCTTTGCGGTAGGAGAACTTTTCCCTCTTGACAAAGCGCATGTACAAAAAGGCGGGAACGGCACAGAGGCCGAAGGTGAACATATAGGAGATGTTCGCCTGATCCTCGCTCAGGACGGGGCGCGCATCATCCAGCCACCGGATGTCCATAATCGTGCCCAAGCTGTCCAGAAACATGTACAGCAGCGGCAGAAGGATGGCAACGGCGCTGAGGCGGTATTTGCGCTCCGACTCAAGCTCCGGCCGCGCAAGGAGAAGCCTCCTCTCCGCGTCAATGTACCGTTTTTCGAGAAACGACAGCAGAAAGACACCCAAACAGATCAGCGCGGCCCCCACGATCTGAAGCGGCACAGCGTCCTGATGGAGAAAAATAAGGCAAAAAATGAGTACGACGGCCCCGGAGGAGTTGCAGATCGGGGAGGAGACGGATAACTCGATGTACCTGAGACCCATATAGCCAAAGACCATGGAGACGATGTACACCGCCGACACCGGCAAATATTTGACAAAATAGATCGGCTCGTACGCTACGCCCTTATAGAGGATGTAGTAGAACAGCGCGAACAGGGGCATCACCGTGCCGACCGTGATGACGAGCTTCAGGTGGCTGGACTTGTCGTCGGGCCGGGTGCCCCGCTTGGAAAAGAAGTCCGACCCGGCCCAGGCGAACATGGCAAAGAGAGGGGCGATCAGCCAAAACGACATACGGGTATTGTCCTTTGCGTCGGATTATTTCTTTCTGTCTAAAACTGCCGCAATTCCGCGCCGGACGCCGTCTTTGTCCAGACCGTATTTTGCGAGCAAATCGCCGTAGTCGCCGCTCTCGGTGAAGCTGTCTTGGAGCGCCACAAACTCCGTGGGCGCGGCGCAGCCGTATTTCGCCAATACCTCGGCCACCGCGCCGCCCAGTCCGCCGTGGATGTTGTGCTCCTCCGCCGTGACGATCGCGCCCGTCTTGCGCGCGCACTCCAAAATCAATTCCTCATCGATCGGCTTGATCGAGTACATGTCCACCACACGCACGGAGACGCCCGATTGTTCCAATTCTTCCGCCGCTTCCAGCGCCTTGTGCACCAAAATGCCGCAGGCAATGACCGTCACGTCCTTCCCGTCCCGGACGACGGAACCGTGGCCGGCGGCAAATTCCGCCTCCGCGCCGTAGAGGTCTGGGTAGGCCTCCCGGTTCAGGCGCAGATACACCGGCCCCCTGTACGCGGCGGCCCAGCGGGTGGCCCAGCGGGTACAGGCCGCGTCCGAGGGCACCAATACGGTCATATTCGGCAGCGCCCGCATAAAGGCGATGTCCTCGGTCGCGTGGTGGGTAGCGCCGTCCTGGCCGCCGGAGAGTCCGCTGTGACCCCCGGCCAGCTTGACGTTCAGGGTTCCGTAGCAAATTTGAGCCCGTGTGGCCAGGAGGCCCAGGGTCGTCAGAAAGGTGGCGAAGGCGTTCACAAAGGGGATTTTTTCCACGGCGGAGAGACCCGCGGCCGTGGCCACCATGTTGCTCTCCGCGATACCCATGTTGAAAAAGCGCTCGGGATAGGCCTTGCCAAACACGGCGCTCTTGGTGGAGCTGGAGACATCGGCGTCCAGCGCCACGATGTCGGACATCGCGGCGCCGAGTTCGACCAGCGTCTCCCCGTAGATCTCACGAATCGCCTTTGGCATTATTCCGTACCCCCCAGTTCCGCCATAGCTTTTTTGTAACTCTCCGGGTCAATGGCCTTGCCGTGCCAGGCGTACTGACCCTCCATGAAAGACACGCCCTTGCCCTTGATTGTATGCGCCACGATCACGGAAGGCGCGCCCTGCGCGCCGAGCGCCTCGTCCAGCGCCCCGTCCAGGGCGGCGATGTCGTTGCCGTCGCATTCGATGACGTGCCAGCCGAAAGCGCGGAATTTGGCGGCCACGTCCCTGAGGGGCATGATGTCGTCGGTCTTGCCGTCCAGCTGTACGCCGTTTAAGTCCACAATGGCGCAGAGCTTGTCCAGATGAAACTTCGGCGCGGAGGCCGCGGCCTCCCAGACACAGCCCTCATCCAGCTCCCCGTCGCCGAGGACGGCGTACACCCGGGCATTGGAGCCGTTGAGCCGGAGGCCGAGGGCCATGCCCTGGGCGGCGGAGAGCCCGATGCCCAGAGGGCCCGAGGGCATTTCTACACCCGGAATGTGGTTGGTGGGGTGCCCCTGGAGGAGGCTGTCGATTCTCCGCAGGCTGTCCAGGCTCGATTCCGGGATATAGCCCCGCTGCACCAGCTGCATGTACAGCATCGGCGCGGCGTGGCCCTTGCAGAGCACCAGACGGTCGCGGTTCGGGTCGTCCAGCGCGGGGATATTCATCCGCTCCTGGTACAGCAGGGTCAGAATTTCGCAGACGGACAGGGAACCCCCCGGATGCCCGGACTGGGCCTTATAGATCGCGGTGAGCACTTCGATCCGGAATTTGCGGCAGAGCTCCTTGAGCTCCGCCTCACGCTGGGCTGTGAGGGCCATATGCATCTCTCCAATCGTTGTCAGAGGATTGTTACCGGAAGATATTGTATTACATTAGAGGGAAAAGGTCAAGGGAAAAGGTCAGTGAATCTCCCTCAGTCAGCGCGCCGCTCTTGCGCCGTCCGCTGACTGAGGGAGTTTTCCTTGACCCTACCGGTTCACTTCCGGCTTGTCCGTCCTGCCCAGCAGATAGTCCGTGGACACGTTAAAATAGTCGGCGAGCCTGACCAGGCTTTCAATGGACGGATATTGTATGCCATTTCTCCACTTACTAATGGTGCCATTTGGAAGCCCCGTATCTTTTGTCAGCTTATAGCTAGAAACCTTGCGCTCTTGTAACAAACTGACAAATCTCTCTGTAAACATTTGTGCAATCCTCCATATCTTCTAAAACGAAAAAATTGTTCTTGACTATCTTCCGAACCGAATGTATAATATAATTACAAAATCGTTTTTTGAAAGGACATCCATATGAGCTACATCGATGAAATTTTTACGCGGCTAAATATTCAACAGCTTCGGGAATTTTTATTGCATGGCGTGGACTGCGTGGAAACCAGCTCCCGCGACTACAAACAGCGGCTCGAGGAGGCGTGGGAATCGGTGAGCGAAGCGATAAGACTCCGTTTCCCCGACATGGAAGAATACGAGGCCGTCACAGATAAAGTCGATATCTATGCCTGCGTCATACAAGACGTCTACATGGAAATCGGCCTAAAGTGCGGCGCAATTTTGGCCGCGCAACTGCTGGAGGGACACTGCCCTTGACCCTATTCCCCTCAAAGGAGGGGTGGCGCGAAGCGCCGGGGTGGTCGCCCTTGCCCTCATCTGCTCCGATAGTCCGCCATCATGCCGGTGAACAGCTCCTTTGTCGTGGGCGGGGTGTAGCTGATGGCGTTTGCCCCGGCCTCGATGGTGCGCTGGATACTCTCCGCCTTGGGCCCGCCGGTGGCGATGATGGGCAGATCCGGGTAGCGCTCCCGGATCGCGCGCACCACCTCTGGCGTCTCTGCCGCGGCGGAGACGTTCAGGATCGTGGCTCCGGCGGCTAAACGCGCGTCGATGTCCTCGGTGGCGTGCAGAACCGTCACCACCACGGGGATGTCCACGTGGGCGCAGATTGTCTTGATGTCCCCGTTGGACATGGGCTGGTTGACCACCAGGGCCATGGCCCCTTGGGCCTCTGCGTCCTGGGCCAGAGTGAGCGTGCGGGCCCCTTGGGTGGTGCCGCCGCCCACCCCGGCAAACACGGGGATGTACGACGCCTGGATGATGGAATTCGAAATGACTTGCTGAGGCGTGAAGGGGTAGACGGCCAGCACGGCGTCCGCGTCGCAGTTGCGGATGATGGCGATGTCTGTGGTGAATACCAGGGACTTGATGCGCCGGCCCCAGATGACGATGCCGCTGGCTGCGCGGATCTCGTGCGGCATCTCCACGATATGCCGCCGCAGCCGGCTCTGGATGCGGGGCACGCGCTTGTTTTTGTTGGGACTGCCCTCGATGAACTCAAAACGCACGTTTTTCTCCTCGTCCACGGCCTGACCCTCCTTTGATAAATTGGTGTATCCTGTGTAGGGGCGAGTATAAATCGCCCGCACATCGGCCCGTTCCCGATTTAACGGCGCGATGTGGGCATCGCGCCCTACAGCGGGCGGCCGCCCCCACAGACAAATACGATCCATAGAACAAAAAGCCAGCGCTTCAAGCGCTGGCTTTATTCTACCTGATTTTCACTCTTCCCGCAAGTAAAACTTTAGACTTCTTTCGGCAAACACAGACTGATCCGTGTGCCGAGGTTTTCCCGGCTTGTGATCTCGAAAAAACCCCCGTGTTTGTCCGCGATCCACTTGGCGATGGCCAGGCCCAGACCCGTGCCGCCGCTGTCCCGGGCGCGCGCCTCGTCCGCCCGGTAGAAGCGCTCGAACACATGGGGGATGTCGCTGTTTCGCATACCCCTGCCGTAGTCCTGCACCGTGAGGGCCGGAACACCGTTGACAGCGCCGGTCTTCAGGAGGATTTCCCCTCCTTGGGGCGTATATTTCGCCGCGTTCTCCACCAGAATCCGCAGCAGCTGCTTGAGGGAGTCCGCGTCCCCTTGGGCAAAGACCGGCTCTGGCGCATTGAGCATATACCGGTGCCGCTCGTCGATCAAGGTGCTCTCGTCGTATACCTCCCGCATGAGGGCG
>WQUU01000194.1 GCA_009781925.1 Bacillota bacterium
TCACGGTCGTGGTGCCGTCGGCATTTTTGGTTATGGTTCCGCCCGCGTTCATCAATTGTCCGTTGCCGTTCGGTATCTTTGCGATCGTCGGGTAGATGCCGCAGTTGATGCTCGTCAAAATGTTCTTATCGGTGGCTGAGAGTGGGCTGAAGGGGTTATAGGTTACGGTCATCTTGCCGCCGCCGGCGTTGTGGAGCGTAACGGAGCCGGCCACGGTGTTCTGTCCGACGACCAGATCCACAGTCTTGTCCGCGCCGGCAAACTGGATTGCCATAGCCCACGCGCTTGAACCGGAACGCGTGACGCCGTTATACGAGTTGTTGCCGACTTTCTTGTCATACATCGGGAAAGTGGCAGTGTTTGTGACCCAGCCGCCCCAGCCGGTCTGTGCGCCGCTGTACACCGGTACCTGCTGCGTAGTATTCTGGTTGCCGCCGCCCGTGTCGCCGCCGCCCGTGTCACCGCCGCCTGTGTCGCCGCCGCCCTGGGAAATGTCGATCTTTACGTTAAGGAAGGTGCTCACAGGAAGCGTCTCAGAGTTAATGGCTACGACCGGCTGCGTACCTGCGCCGTTCTGACCACGCATGAGTATAACGCCGGAGGGGAACGACGCGCTGCCCGAGAAAGTAATATTCGCGGTGTTGCAAGCCGTAAGATCATCAAACCGCACAAAGAACGGCTGCCCCACTTGTACCTGAGTCAGTACGTTGTTGTTCTGGTCAACGATATAAACGCCGGCCGCGCCGCCAAGGTCAAAGCCGTAACCTTGCAGCAGCGCCGGATAGTAATTATTCGCGGTAAGCACATACGGGCCGGCAACCGCGTCTGACCAGTTGGTCAGACCGCTTATGTAGTCGTAACTGACGGAAATTGCCCCATTCGTGAACACTTCCTGCAGATCGGCGGCGCTGTAGCCGTTGCCCAGATTCTGCATCAAGTAATTGTACAGGATGGTCGTGGGGCTTGTCAGATCGCTGCTCAACGACACGGGCAGACCGGAGGAGTTGATGACCGCCCATATAGCCATCTGCGTCGCGGCGACCACATCTTGAAGCGTGATTGCGTCAGCCGAAAGGCCGGCGTTTGCGGCAATATCCGGAACGCTTGTGATCGGGTAAGACTCGCTTAATATCTTACGGATCTGGTTGATCTGGATGTCCGAATTGCTCCCAAACAGGTTCCCCAAACCCGATACGTCAGTATTTTCGTAAAACGTCGGGGTCACAAGGGTATTTCTGTCCAGACAGTACGCTTGATAGGTAGTGCCGTAGTCGTCCTCGAATTGCATCAGGGCCGGCGCCGCATTGGTGCCGTCAGTATACTGGAAATTGGGGCAACGAACCGTCGGGCCATCATAGTAGAACGTCGTGCTTGCCGCAAAGGATGGTACGCTGCTCAGGCTGAGCACCATCACGATTGCGAGAAGTGAAGCGATCCATTTGCTAACGGTTTTCATACTTTTCCTCCATTCATTTTTTCCCTTTTTAAGGTATCGGGGCGCGGTTGACGCCCCAGCAAGCGGGGGTTTCCAAAACCAGTCAGTGATATCATTGCCGGTGATGTATCGCTGATTATGGATAAAGTTTTCTAAACCTCCGTTTATGCTCTTCTGTCATCGGCGGCACGTGTTTGCCTTTAAATTATGCTGAAATCCCCACCTCCAAACATTTATATAAATATCCTTTGTCTGTATATATTTTACATATTTATGTACGTATTCTACAAAAACGCCCTTTAATCAGTGCATTTGAAATGGTATATCATTTTTTCAAAAAAGTCAAGCTTTTTTATAAAAAAACATCACAAAATAAAAAAATAGTTCAAATAATCCCTTATTAGATAGTGCATAAGTAAGATATTTAATTTTGTAGAAATGTCACAAATCGTACCCAGACATTGGGTATAAACGGGGTCAAAAGCGCACGCTGCAAGGGTTATCGGGAACGCAACATGAAGAAACAAGGTTTTTGGAAAACTTAACAAAAAATCAAAGGCCCGAAACTTTCGTCTCAAGCCTTTGCGGTACTTTGCGCCGCGCCCCGCATTATGATTTAGATTTGCGATGGGATTCCGCTTCCCAGTTGACGATGAAATCGTTGAGTTCGGCGCTCATGGGCCTGGGCCCGCCGAACCATGCAGAAAGACATGCAATTTTTGTGGCATCCATGTAGACAGCTCGCGCCATGTCGTCATTCGGTAATTCCGGCCCGACGCCGCAGTATACGATCTGATCCGGGGTAAAGGGCTGATCCAGAGCTGGGCGAGGAACTTTCTCCCCCGTACCACTGTATTTCCGTTCAAAAACACCCAACATATGATTCAGCATCTTGTCCAGTTCCTCCGCGCCGTCCGCCGCGAAGAACACGCCGTGGTTTTGCAGCAGCACCGTATCCGTGCCCGGCCGCATCCGCTCCGAGAGCAGCTTCGCCAGGGTGTAGCCCGGCCTGCACTCCGGTACCCAGAGGGCCTCCGGGAACAGCTTCGCGGCCCATTGCTCCCCGTCCCTGGCGCAGGTCAGGCCGTTGACCAAAGTCGGGTGCAGGTGCAGGACATAGCGCCTGGGAAACAGCGCGTGCAGCAGGGCCTCCACGCTGGGGCGTTTTCCCTCCTGCCCCGGCAGTTTCGCCGCTTGGACATCCGCCAGAAAGGCCGCTTCCCGCGCCGCATCCTCAGCGGGGTAAGTCTTGTCCAAAACGGACAGCAACCGCTTCAAGTCCAGCGCCACAAAACCGTTCTCGTCAATCGTCCCCAGCGCCGTGCCGGAGGACTTGACGTACAGGACGCCGTCCGCTTTCATCGACGTGTTTCCGCCTCCCGCGACGGTCAGGCTGGAGTCAGACCCGCAGCGCCGCGAGAAGCCGATCAGAGTCTGCAAATTCTCACGCTCAGTAATACAGTTTGGCACCTTTCTCCTCCAATATTGTTTTCCAGCAAAAATCCGGCTCCTCGTCGGTCACGAGGGCGGCGAGCGCGTGAAGCTCCCCGATCCGCGTAAAGGCGCGCTTGCCGAACTTGTGGCTGTCGCAGACCAGGATGGTTTGATCGGCGCTGGCCATCATGGCCCTTTTTATCAGGGCGTTGTCTTCAACGGCGTCCGTATAGCCGGCTTCCATGTCCAGGGCCGTGCAGGAGATGATGGCCTTGTCCACATGGTAATCCCGGATAAAAGCCTCGGCCTGATGCCCCGTTAGGGCGAGAACGCCGCGTTTCAGGTGCCCGCCGGTGCAGAGGATGTTCCAGTCGGTCATGTCCCGCAGATCCGCGACCAGCTCAATCGAGTTCGTGATGACCGTGAGCGCCCGCTTGCCTGTCAGCGCCCGCGCGACGAATCCGGCTGTGGTGCTCTCGTCAAGCATGAGGATGTCCCCATCCTCGACGAGGGCCGCCGTCAAAATCGCGATGCGCTCTTTTCCCACGACGTTTGTCTGCCTGCGCTCGCTGTAGGGCGGATCCGCGCGGCCTTCCTCGCTGTACACCGCGCCGCCGTAGCCCCGCTCCGCGTAACCCTCCCGCTCCAGCTTCTCCAAATCCCGGCGAATCGTCTCTTCCGTCACACCGAATTCCGCGCTGAGGGGCGCGACCAGCACCTTGCCTTCCGCGCGCAGCCGCCCCAAGATGATACTTTTTCGCTCCACAGGTAACATGGACAATCCTCCTTTTACTGAGCAACCTCAATCATAGACCAGCCTCCCACAGTTGTCAATAGAAAACAACGCATAAACACAGATTTGACTTCTTTAATTTTGTGGTTTTAAGTGGACAGGCTGTCCGACGGGCTCTATAATCAAGGCAAGACTCACAGAGATAGATGCTTTCCAGCCTGTGCTTTAATACGAACTGTATATTTTTCCCTTTTTGTCCGTTTATGTCACCTGTCGCGAAGAATATAAAAAATGGCATAATATATTAGATCAGGGTGGATTCCCAAATAATTACATAAGTATTTTCGCCTATATTCTGCCTGTTGCCCATATAAATGCCATCTATTTGCATTTATATGCATAAATTAGCATTTTCGCTTATACATTAATTTGCACAATTACATTAGAAATATTATGTAAATAAGCAAAAAATATAGACAAATTCAGTCACGAAATCTCCGCGAAATGCCAATTGACAGCCTCAGCACATGGGAATAAGA
>WQUU01000195.1 GCA_009781925.1 Bacillota bacterium
GGCGTCAGCGCCGGATATTTATCCGCGCTCAACCTCGGGGAACACCGGGGCGACGTACCGGAGAACGTCCGGGAGAACTATCGACGCCTGGGCGCGGCGCTGGACATTGACCCCGCAAAGCTGGTGTTCTCTCACCAGGTGCACGGCGCGGAAGTCCGCGCCGTCACCGCCGCCGACGCGCACACGCTCTTTGCCCCTGTGCCCTATGAGGCGGACGGGCTTGTTACAAATCAGATGGGACTTCCGCTTATCATCTTCATCGCGGACTGCGTACCCGTCCTGCTCTGCGACCCGGGACACGGCGTCATCGCCGCCGTACACTGCGGCTGGCGCAGTTCCGTGGCGGATATTTTGGGCGCCGCCGTAGAGAAAATGCGCGAACTCGGCGCGGAGACCGCTGAGATACGCGCGGCGATCGGGCCCGCCATCGGCGTCTGTTGTTTCGAGACCGGTGCGAACGTACCGGAGACCCTGTGCGCCTGGCTCGGAGAGCGGGCGGAGGCTTTTATCTATCCCGCGCCGAAGCGGAAGAAGAAGGCGGAAGAGAAATACTTCTGTGATCTGAAGGGCGCGAACCGCTACCGGCTGCTGACCCTGGGCCTGCGCGCCGAAAATATTGACGTCGCAGTTGCCTGCACAATGTGCGAGCGCGACAAATTCTGGTCACATCGGGCGACAAAGGGGAGCAGGGGCAGTCAGGCCGCGGTGATACAAAATTGTAGGGGCGATTAAAAATCGCCCGTGGACGGCTGATAGCCGCCCCTACAAAACGAAATGGATAAACCTATGACACGCAGACACCTCTTAAAAATTCTATCCGCTTTTCTCGCCGTTTTCCTGCTCTCGGGCTGCTCGCTCTTCGACTTCGGCATCGCGAATTTGGCGGCTACACCGGGCCCGGACAACCAGGGGGAGACGCCCGGCACGGCGATTCAGGCGGCCTATGCCGTGGACAAGCTCTTTTCCCTGAACTACGACCCGGATCAGCCGTTAAATCCACTGAGTTCGGGCAGCGCCCTGAACTTAATGTTCGCGCCGCTGATCTATGAGGATCTCTTTACGGTGGACGAGAATTTTAACGCCACACCCTCGCGCCTACTCAAGAGCTACTCGACAGACGACGGGAAGTCCTGGCGCTTTATGATCAACACCGATGTTGTCATGCAGGACGGCTCGACCCTGACGGCCAGCGACGTGAGCTATTCCATCAGACGGGCTATGAGCTCGGCCCTGTATAAG
Source organism: Bacillota bacterium (assembly GCA_009781925.1). Lineage (GTDB taxonomy): Bacteria > Bacillota > Clostridia > Oscillospirales > Oscillospiraceae > WQUU01. The sequence continues at coordinate 1,240 of WQUU01000195.1, forward strand.
ACCCGGCTGGCGGATATTTACGGCGTCAGTCCCAACGATGATGAGGGTATGGTGCTCATGACTCTCAAAAAGCCGAACTTTTTGTTCTTCCAGCGCCTGGACATCCCGATCATCAAGGACGGCGGTATTGACGCGGACATCCCTGCCGGCACGGGGCCCTATGTCCCGAACGCCGATCAGACGGCCCTGGTGCTCTTCCCCCAAAACCCGAATGCCGCGAGTATGCCCGTGGACACCATCTATCTCAAGAGCTTTACCAGTGCGGAGGACAAAATCACGGCCTTTGAGAACTCCTCCATCGACTTGGTGGTGAACGACCCCAACGGCCTGTCCAACCTGGGCTACGGCAGCGCCAGCGTCGTCAAGTATTTTCAGACCCTGAACATGCAGTATCTGGGCTTTAATACGCAAAAATCCTTCTTCATGTATTCCACAAACCGCGCGGCCATTACCTTTGCCATCGACCGGGATCATATCGTGCAGGATCTGATGGGCGGCTGCGGCGCGGCGGCGACGCTGCCCATGAGCCCCGTCTCTCAGTACTACAACCAAAACTTCGCGAACTACTACAGCTATTCCCTCGACCGCTGTCTGCTGGCCTTTAAAAACGCCGGGGTGGAGGATTTTGACGGCGACGGGAAGCTCGAGCAGAAAATTACCGATACCCCTCTGGAACTCAATCTGGACTTCATTGTGAACAGCGACAGCGCGGTGAAGGTCAGCGCGGCCCGGGCCATCGCGGACAGCTTGAACAGCATCGGCCTGCCTGTGACGCTCCGGGAGCTGTCCTGGGGCGACTACACCAAAGCCCTGCAGAGCGGGGATTTTGACATGTACTACGGGGAGGTGCGCCTGACGGCGGACTTTGATCTCTCCGCGCTCACGGCAAAGGGCGGCAGTCTCAACTTCGGCGGCTATGACGACCCGGCCTGCGACCAGCAGATCGCCGCCTACCTGGGCGCGAGCGACACGGATCGGCAGATGGAGGCGGAGTATCTGTGCCAATTCTTCGCGGAGAACGCTCCCATCATACCCATCGCCTTCGCCAAGCAGGAGGTCATCACCCATCGGGGCGTCGTTACCGGTCTGACACCCACGCAGGACAATATCTTCTACGGGTTTCAGAATTGGAAGATCAATATGAACGCGGGATAAAAACTGTAGGGTAATCTGTTTTTTGGGATAAGTAAAGATAAGTAAAATAGTAGTATTATTAATGAATATGGCGGCGATATAGGTGGACGATAAAGTACAATATTGGTTCGATTTGGCAGATGAGGATTTATCCGTTGCAAAGGTGCTGCTTAACAATCATAAGGTTCTTTATGCCGCATTCATGTGCCATCAAGCTGTGGAAAAGGCGTTGAAAGGGATTATTGCGCGCGATTGCGCGGAAGGAGAATTGCCGCCCAAAATCCATCATCTTACAAAACTAGCCAAACGTGCTGTACTCTTTGATAAAATGAACGAGGCGCAGAAGTTTTTGTTAGCAGACTTGAACCCTCTGAATATTGAAGCGCGTTATCCAGAGTATAAGCGAAAAATAGCGGATTCTTTGTCGGTGGAGAAGTTGAATGAACTCATTGCAGAAACGGAGGATTTGTTGGATTGGATAAAGAAAAAATTATGATCGCTGTTCAGCAGTATGCAGATGCAGTATTGCAAGTAGTAACACCTGCCGCAATCGTCCTTTTTGGGTCATATGCGGAAGGATCGGCAAATAAGGACAGCGACATTGATGTTGCTGTCATCTTCAATGGATTTACAGGGGATTGGTTAAAAACTTCTAATAGGTTATGGCGGTTGATTGAAGATATCAGCCTTGATATTGAGCCTCACCTTCTCGACAGCGCAGAGGATAAAAGTGGGTTTGTCAGGCATGTTCTCAAGACGGGGCAGCTGATTTATCCCCGGCGAACCGCGTGAAAAGGGATTAACGAGACACCGACAGCATTGTCTAATAATTTTTTAGGGAGGGAAATTTATGAATGACAGGGAACTGCTCAATATCGCACAGGTGGCGTCGGCGCGCGCCTATGTGCCCTACTCCAAATTCCCGGTGGGCGCGGCGCTGGAGTGCTCTGACGGCACCATCTTCACCGGCTGCAATGTGGAGAATTCCGCCATCGGCTGCACCATTTGCGCGGAGCGTACCGCCATGGTGAAGGCGGTCAGCGAGGGACATACCGACTTTACGCGCATCGCGATCTATGGGGAAGGGGAGAACTTCTGTATGCCCTGTGGCCAATGCCGCCAGTTTATGCAGGAATTTGCCCCTGACGTCGAAGTTCTTTGCGCCAAAGGGGATGGGCGCTATGTGAGCTATCGCCTCCGCCAGCTCCTCCCCCACGCGTTTGAATTGACTTAAATTCATTTTTGCCTCCCTCTGAGGGAGGTGGCAGCGCTGCCCTCGCGCTGACGGAAGGAGTGCCCTTGCCCCATGGATCTCAATCAACTTCGCATCTTTCTCGCGGTTGTGAACTGCGGCAGTTTCACCAGAGCCGCGGAATCGCTCTATATCAGCCATTCCACCACCAGCAGAAGTGTGGCCGCCCTGGAGGAGGCCCTTGGCGTCCGCCTCCTCCACCGCGACAATCACAGCGTCCGCTTGACTCCGGCTGGAGAGCTCCTTTACCGGGAAGGCAAGCAGCTGCTGCGGCGGGTGGAGACCATTGAGAGCAAGCTGCGCGCCGCCGTACATAAAGTTTGATAAAAGGTTCTTCGCTGCGCTCAGAATGACAAGAATCAGAATGACAAGAAGACGCTCAGAATAGAAAAAATTATAAACTCGAAACGAAAGTATTGAATAGTGCACAAAGATATGCTATAATGGTGGCATGGAAAAAGAGCTTGAGATTAACAACAAGAAATTGAGCCCCG
>WQUU01000196.1 GCA_009781925.1 Bacillota bacterium
TTTGGAAGGGCCGGACGAGTGCAGCCACGCCGGGGATCTCAGAGGCAAACTCCAGGCCATCGAGTGGCTGGACTCCCGCGTCGTCGCGCCGCTGATCCAAAAGTTGGAGGCGCGAGGGGAGGATTTCCGCTTGCTGCTGCTCTCCGACCACAAGACGCTGCTGGAGGAAAAGGGCGCCCACGGCGGCGATCCCGTGCCTTTTCTGCTCTATGACAGCCGGGAAAAGTCCGGCAACTACCTCGGCTACTGCGAGAAAAACGCCGAAGGCGGCATATTTTTGGAGGACGGGACGGAGCTGATGGCTCTGCTGTTTGCGCAATGAACACCATAGAAGTCAGAGCCTGGGCAAAACTGAATCTCTCCCTGGACGTTTTGGGCAAGCTGACGGACGGCTACCACGCCATGCGGATGGTTATGCAGTCCGTGACCCTCTGCGACGACCTGCGCGTCTCGCTTACAGAGAAGCGGGAATTCACGGCGGACACAAATCTGCGCTATCTGCCGGGGGACGAGCGGAACATCGCCGCCAAGGCGGGGAAAGTTTTTCTCGAAAAAATCCACGAGCGGCGCCACGGCGTGCACGTGGAGATCACAAAGCGCGTGCCCGTCTGCGCGGGCCTGGGGGGCGGCTCCGGGGATGCCGCCGCCGTCCTGCGCGCCATGAATGAACTGACTTCGGCGCACTTGCCCGGCGCGGAACTGGAGGCGCTGGCCCTCCTCGTCGGCGCGGACGTGCCCTTCTGCGTCGCGGGGGGGACAGCCCTGGCGGAGGGCAGGGGAGAGCGGCTCACACAGCTGCCCCCCATACCGGACTGCGCGATCGTTATTGTCAAACCGGAATTTTCCGTCTCTACGCCGGATCTGTTTGCCAAGCTGAATTGCGCTGCCCTCCGCTGCCACCCGGATACGGATGGCATTATCCAAGCCATCCGGGAGGGGAGTCTGTTAAACCTCTCCCGCCGGGTGTACAACGTCTTCGAGGACGTGCTGCCCCGGGGCTCCGGGGAGGTGTGCGCGCTCAAGGGGGCGCTCCTGGACAGCGGCGCGCTCGGCGTGGCCATGAGCGGGACAGGCCCCTCCGTGTTCGGACTGTTCGCGGAGAAGGCCGCGGCGGAGGCCGCCGCGGAGCGCCTGCGCGGGAAAGTGAGAGATTGCTTTTTGTGCGCGCCGATGAGAAAAATAGAGATTGACAAATAGAACGAATTAGGCATATAATATTATTCATGTGGAGATAATAGCAATGTTTAAAATTGAAATTTTTGCTGACCGCGATGGAAATTCTCCAATATTGCAGTTTTTGGATGGCCTCAATAAAACTGCGCAAACGAACAAAGACAGTCGAATACGCTTAAAGATTATTACAAGATATTTTAATGCATTGCGTGAGTATGGTACGCAGGTCGGAATGCCTTTTGTACGGCACATTGAGGGTGATTTGTGGGAATTGCGGCCTGCGGATGATCGCTTTTTCTTTGCATATTGGACTGGAAAAACGTTTATCATTCTTCATCACTACGTAAAGAAAAGTCAAAAAACTCCACTTAGGGAAATTGAACAGGCCAAGCGAAATTTGAAAGAATTCCTAGAGAGGTGAAGGGCAATGAAAAAAACAAAGAAACTTTGCTACGACTGGGACGATGTTTATGCAGAGCTCGATTCGCTGACCCAAGAAGACAGAGAGGAAATCGACTTTCAAGTTAAATTGATCGGCGAAATCATTGAAGCGCGAAAAGGAAAGGGGCTTACGCAGCTAGAACTTGACGCGATTTGCGGAGTCAGACAAACACATATTGCGCGGATCGAAAACAATAAAACCGACCCTCAAATCGGCACAATCCTCCGCATTCTCAAACCCCTCGGAAAAACCCTTGCCGTGGTGGATCGCCCCCCGGCGCAGCAATAGTTTTCCGGCTGTATAAAATAAAAAAATCCCGTCCATACTACTCTCAAGAGTTACATAGTAAGGACGGGATTTTTATCATGAAAAACAAGCTCAAAAAGTGGGAGATCGCCCTGCTCATCGCCCTCTGCGTCACGCTTCTGACAGGAGTCTGGGCCGGCGGCCAGTCGGCGGCGCTGTCCGATAAGCTCATCCGCCTGCATGTCATCGCGAATTCCGACACCGACGCCGATCAGAGTATCAAGTTGGCCGTGCGCGATAAAGTGCTGGCGCTGCTTACGCCTCAGCTCGACGGCGTGAAGACCGTAAGCGAGGCCCAAACCGTCATCGAAGCCGCCCTGCCGGACATCGTCACGGCGGCCCGCGAGGTCGCGGGCCAAGACGTGCCAGTCAGCGCCGAGATCGGACAGGAGAATTATCCCACGCGGGAGTATCCGACCTTTTCCCTGCCCGCCGGGGAGTACACCTCCCTGCGCGTGACGCTGGGTTCGGGCCAGGGCCACAACTGGTGGTGTGTGATCTTCCCGCCCCTCTGTGACGAGGCGGCAAGCGGCAGCACCGACGCCCTCAGCGCCCTGGACAAGAGTGACGTTGCCCTTTTGCAGGAGGACAGCAACGGCTACGTGATCAAGTTTAAACTCCTGGAGCTCTGGGGCGAGGCCCGGAACACTCTGGAGAAACTGTTCGGGGCCGGGAAGTAAAAGTTACCAGTTAATGGTTATCTTTATGTCTTTGGCGCTTTTGTAATCCACGCGCATGTCAACCTTTCCCGCCGTAAAGCCGCTCGTGTCGATATTTCCGGAAAATTGGTTGCTGATATCGACGGTTCTCGTGGTGCTCCCCTGAGTGAGTTTTAAGGATATCGTGCCGGCGCTGTTTGTGCTGTCCACCTTCAAGGCGGCCAGATTGTCAGCCGACATGTCAACCGTTCGTGACTCGTGTCCGTCAACGAAACTCGCGGTGACTGTCCAGGTTGTGCCCTTCAACAAAGATACACAATTGATGCTGTCTCCATAGACCACGTGACAGCCGGCCAACAGGACGGTCAACATGGCAAAAACGCACAGCGCGGCAAAAATTTTCTTCTTCATAGGAACACTCCTTGCTTTTGAATGATTGCTTGTATCGAACCGTTGGAGCTCTGGGGCGAGGCCCGGAACACTCTGGAGAAACTGTTCGGGGCCGGGAAGTAAAAGTTACCAGTTAATGGTTATCTTTACGTCTTTGGCGCTCCCATAATCCAGACGGAAACTGACCTTTCCCGCCGTAAAGCCGCTCGTGTCGATATTTCCGGAAAATTGGTTGCTGATATCAACGGTTCGCGTGGTGCTCCCCTGGGTGATGGTCAGGGACATGGTGCCGGCGCTGTTTGTGCTGTCCACCTTCAGGGCGGCCAGATTGTCAGCCGACATATTGATCGTCCGCGACTCGTGTCCGTTAAGGGAACTCGCGGTGATTGTCCAGGTTGTACCCTTTACCACGGATATACGGTTGAATTCGGCTCCGACAAACACCGAGCACCCGGCGAACAGGACGGTCAACACAACAAAAACACACAGCGCGGCAAAGATTTTCTTCTTCATAGGAATTCTCCTCAGTTTTGAATTATTTTTTATACCGAACCGCCGTGCCGTAAACCATCACTTCGGCGGCCGGATCTACGATTTGGGATGTGACATAGCGAACCATAACGACGGCGTCAGCGCCCAAGGTCTGCGCTTCCTGTACCATGCGCTCGGTCGCGGTGGCGCGCGCTTCTTTCAATAGTTCCGTATACTGTTGCATTTCCCCGCCTGTGAAGAGTTTCAAACTGGCCATAAAACTCTTCCCTATCGTTGTGGCCAGCACAATATTACCCTGCACAAGCCCCAGAGGTTCCAGTTCCTTTCCCGTGATATGATCGGTTGTTGCCAGATCCATTTTTTAATTCCTCCTAATTTCTCAAATGGTTCATCGTTTTCTGTTCTTGTTCATAACGCCGATAATGAACGAGCCGGCGATCATGATCACAACCCCAACAACCGCAACAATGATACGTGGCCAGGTACCCAGGTTAAATAGGCCAAACGCACAAACGGCAATAATAGCCGCAAGTATGATTAGCGAGATGATAGACCAAACTTTGATTCGTTTCATAGAAACCTCTCTCCTTTCAACTGTTTTGTCCAACCGGCACAGGCGGCGCCACCGAGTATTTGTTTTTCGCCGCGCCGATCAAGTACAATACGACAAGCAAGCCGCCGCCCACCAGCACACAGCCGATGACGGCCAAGACCATACAGACGCCGGCCTTTTCCGGCTTGTCACAATTTTTAATGCCAAAAATACCCATGACGATATAGAATGCGCTCCCGATCAGGGCAATACACCCGAGCGCATACATGACCACAATGAGTGCGGTCTGAAGCAGCGGCGTGTCCACGGTCAGGCCGCTCGTACTCACCGAGTTGACGAACTGAGAAATTGCGTCAGAGATTGTGCCGCTGTTTATGATCCCCAAGATCAGCACGGCAATCAACGCAAGCGCCGAAAGAATGCCAAAGACGACTAACAAAATGCCTGTGATCTTGAGAAATCCCTTTCCTGGTGCGTTCGATGTACTTTGCATAATAAACACTCTCCCAATATAATATTTTGTGATGAGCCGCGGCGGCGCCGCGGCCAATCAACGTCTGCATTATACACGATTTTTTGTCGTCTGTGCGCATTTCTGCGCGAAAGTATCAGTTTCTGTCTGAAAGTGCGGTCTCATACCCGCTTTTGTCTGAAAATGCGGTCTCATACCCGCATAGCATCGCGGTCGCCTTAAACCAATTGTCCTTGTACGAGATGCTGACAATGCCCGCGTATTTTTCCACCGCGTACCGGATGCTGCGCATCCCAATCGCGTGGCGGTCTTTGTCCGCCTTGCGCGTCGCGAAAAACCCGTCCTTGATCATGGGCGCGAACTTGTACCCATTTTCCGTGGTCAAGATCAGCAAATTCCCCCTGCGCCGGATCGACAGTTTCACGCGGCGCAGATCCGGACTTTCCGCCTACGCGGCGGCCTCGATGGCGTTGTCCAATAGATTGCCCAGCAGCGAGCATAAATCCAGCTTGCTTATACATAGGTCTTCGTAAAAAGCCCCGTCCACCTGAAATTCCACTTGCGCTTGCCGCGCCTCTAAGCATTTCTCGTTAATGACGGCATTTGCGCTTTCATTTTCAACATTGACCATGGCGCAGGAGTATAATTGCCGTTCATATTCCGAGATGCTCTCAAGCGTGTCCGCATCCCCTTTTTCCTCGGCTAACTTACGCCATTGTATGAGGCTATGTTTGAGATCATGGCTTAGAACCTGAACGCGCTCATCCGATTCTTGTTTGCACTGCATATAATACTGCACTTTACTGGCGTCGCTCAACTCAGCTTCTGTTTTGAGGGCGCGGGACGACCAGAAGATCGAAGAAAATATCTGCCAGAACTCAAAAATGAAAATCAAACTGATCACGCCGTATATAGCTATGAAAATATAACGGATCTCAAAGCCCTCCGGCAGAGTCATCGCCTGCTCGATCTGGCTCTTCGTGATCGCCGAGGGAATGATCCCCATACTGTTTGTAATCAGGTTTATCATGTAGAATCCAAAAAACGACGCCAGCGCAACCGGCAGATAACCGCTCATTTTGCCGTCTAAGCTTTCAATACCCCTGCGTATGGTTCTTCTAAGCTTCATTTTATATAATAGAAACAGCAAAGTGAATAAAACCAGTTTAAGCCCAATAAATATGGAAATAGTTGTAATATTGTACGGGTTGGACACCCTCACGATAAAGCTCACGGTGGGGCCGCAGATAAAAAATGTGGAGACGTTTGAAATCAGCGTCGCCATGATGGCCACAAACCATTTTGAGGACCAGTGTTCCTTATGGAGCAGCGCACAGGCGCCCCAGATCACCGCGGACATTCCTACAATTCCGCCAAAGTCATTTAGAATATCCAGGTAGTAAATGAAAAACGTAAGGACAAAGCCGATGAAGTAGGCGGCTCCGTATCCTAAAATGACAATGGATCGGGAATACCTTCTCTCCAATGTTATGCCGCAGATAAGCGCGGACATGACACCTGAAAGAGATACCGCAAATGCCCAAATTAAAACAATTCCTATGCTCATTTCAGACGCGCTCCTCCAAAAACTTCAGATACTTCTCCACAGAGGACTTCCGAACTTCCCGCTTGACGCCCAGCGGAACCGTCGCCCCGCCCGTCAGCACGAAAAATCCGTCCCGGATGCCCTCTACATGATTAAAATTGAGCAGATAGCTGCGCATAATCGGCATAAAAACCGGCGGCTGCAGCTGTTTGGCGTATTCCGACAGCGGCTTGGTCAGCAGTTCGTATTCAGCGCAGACAGTTTTTAGGGCGATTCGCCGCGTCTTCTCCGACTGCAGAAAGAGGATGTCGCTTTTTTGCAGCGTCAAGTTCTCCAAAGTACCCGAAGTTCTGCACCTGAACGTGACGCATTCCCGCTCCACCGCCGCAATGCCCAGTTTTTTGAGAATGCCGGATACCGCCTCGCCGATCTCGGCCTCAAGATGATTCTTGAACATATAGCGAAAAGCCCCGTAGCGATAGCCCTCGCGGGATTGGTGCTCCATATAGGTCGTGAACAGCAAAAGACAGGCCGCGTTCAATTCGCGCAATCTTTGGGCCACCTGAAAGCCGTGGATGACCGGCATTTCAACGTCCAAAAAGACGACGTCAAACATTCGCTTTTCCTTTTCCACTGTTTCGATCAAAAATTTCCCGTCAGAAAAAGTGGAAATTTTTGTCGGCTGTCCCGCGTCCGCAAACGCCTCGCTGAGCATCTGCGCAAAGTGATCCAAAAAACGCAGGTCATCGTCGCATATGGCAATTCTAAGCATATCTCATCTACCTTTACCGGGTTCTAGTTCACTTCGGCGCCGCCCCACTCCACCGCCGTAAAGCCCGTCCGCGCAAAGGGAACCAGCGTCTGCTCCGGCAGTTCGACCGCCTTGGCCAGCGGTTTCCACGCCATATTGTCCATGCGCACGCTGACGTCGGTTGGCTCCGTGGGGGTAGAGATACAAAACGGGCTTTGCCCCGGTTCCCCCAAGAAGACCCTGGCTTGCGAAAATAATGAGAACGATTACAACTGCGACAATTGCGAGCAGCAAAGCGATGAGACAGCCTGTGTTTTTGTTTTTCACCTATTTTACCTCTTTTCCCAGCAACTTTCGCACCGCGTCCACGTTGCGCTCCTCGACTTCGAGGAGCCGTTTTACGTTTTCCCGCAGCTGCTCCGGCTCCGCCGCCATCTGGGCCGTGCTCTCCATCAAGGGCACCAGCGTCTCCGGCGACAGCGCGTCCAGCTCCACGTAGGCGCCCCGGCCGATGGACTGCATAAAGGCGCTGACCTTGGGGTCATAGACCACGCCGATGACAGGCACCCCCTGGGAGGCCGCGAAGATCAGTGCGTGCAGCCGCATGGACAGGACGATCTTCATGCGCCTGAGCACGCCGATGGTCAGTGAGGGGCCCAGCGGCGCGAAAATCGAAAAATAGGGGACATGGATGTCCAGTTTGGACATGGCCTCTTTGGCGGCCTCGCTGTCGCTTCGGTAGTTGACGGACAGAAATATCGATGCGAGGCCGAATTGCTCGTAGGCCGCCTTGGCCGCCGCCACAAAACTCTCCGGAGAGGGGAGAGCCCCCTTCCACTTGCGCAGGGCGAAACAGATGTAATTTCCTCCGGGGTCGATGCCGTTTTCGAGAAAGAGCGCGTCCACGGCGGCGTCGTCCGCCGGGGGGAGGGTGAGCGCCGGGTCGGAACTCACAATGATCTCCGGCTTTGTCACACCAAAGCGCGCGAGTTCCTCCGCGCTGTGGGACTCCCGCAGGGTGATCATGTCCACACAGGCGTTTAAGTCCCGGCGCACCCGCTTTACGTCGTCCTCATAGAGCACAGGGCCGATGCCGCAGGCGTACATGAGCACCTTGCAGCCCCGGGCCTTGGCTCGCCGGAGTGTGAAGAGGTAGTACCACAGACTCCGCTTGCTGGTCACGTCCTGGATCAGGCTCCCGCCGCCGTTGATATATAGAATTGTGCGGCGCATCAGGGGCAGAAATTTGAAAATATCAAACGTGTGCAGCACATCGACGCCAAAACGCGTGGCCGTCTCCTTCGGCCGCCGGGCCAGGACTGTGACAGGCAGAAAAGGGTCGATCCCTTTGAGCTGCAGTAAAATAGCCTCCAGAATGCCGTCATCGCCCACATTGCCGTGGCCGTAGGCCCCGCAGAGCAGAACGCCATCCCGCCCGCGTTTGCCCAGGGCTTCCCGGCGGAGAACCTCGGCATAGATCGCCTTCTGGCGCTCCGCCGTCGCCTGGCCGGAGAATTCCCGCCATACCCGGTTCCGGAGCGCGGCGCCCAGCCGCTCCCGCAGGGCCCTGTCCCGCGCGAGTTCCAACAGCAGCGCGGACAGGGCCTTTTCGTCCCCCGGCGGGAAGAGCAGACCCGTCTCCCCGTGGGAGATGAGTTCCGGCACGCCGCCCACCCGGGAACTCACGGTGGGCAGGGCGTAACGCGCCCCTTCGGTGAGCACGTAGGGGAAAGTCTCCGACAGGGAGGTCAAAGCATTGACGTCCAGCGCGGCGTAAAAGGCGTCCATGTCCGACACCCAGCCCAAAAAGCGAACCGCGCCCCCGATTCCCAGTTCTTTGGACAGAGCCTCCAGGGCCGCGCGGTCAGGCCCGTCCCCGGCGACGCGCAGGCGCAGGTTCGGCGCTTCGCGAAAAGCCAGCGCGAAGCCGCGCAGCAGGGTTGCGACATCCTTGACGGGATGGAGCCGCGCGGCGATGCCGACCGTGACCGCGCCCTCCTCCCGGCAGACGGTCTTGAGGGGCGCTTCGATCTCCACGCCGTTGTGGATGGTAAAAATACGGTTCGGCGCAAAGCCCCGGCTGATGAGGAGCCTGCGCATGGCCTCGCTCACCGCGACCCGGTAGTCCAGCATCCGCAGGGCGCAGGCGTTGAGCACGCCGTAGGTGACTTTGGCGAAGGGGCGGCCCAGATAGTCCAGGCGCGGGTCGCTGTGTACGGTGCTGAGCACCGGCGCGGGGGTGAAGAGCTTCAGCAGCGTCCCCATGAGATTGGCCCGGGAGCCGTGGCAGTGGACGAGCTCATAGCCCTCTGTACGAACCATCTTCCGGAGTGCCAAAAACGTCCGGACAAAACCTCTGCCGTCAAAATCGACGGTGGGAATTCCGAGAGCCACGGCCTCCTCGGAGAATTCCCCCCTGATAAAACAGCATAGCCTCACTTCGATATCCCGGGACAGAGTCTCGAGCAGCAGGTGCACATGGGTCTTGGCCCCGCCGGCGTCCCCGCCGCTGATCAGATGCAGTACCTTCAAACAGACCGCCCCCCGAGGAAAAGTATTGTGCTGAGAGACGAAAACGAGTATAATACCAACGGACAACCCCCCGGCGCTTCGCGCCACCCCCTTTTAAAAGGGGGCCTTCAGATCAAGGGCCTGTGCCTTTCAGGCCCCTTTTGAAAGGAGCTGTCAGCGCTGCCCTTGCGCTGACTGAGGTTTGTGTCCTACCCAATTATACACGCGCTTTTCACTTCGGTCAACATGGAGGGACAAAATGACCACAGTTTATGTGATCCGGCACGCGGAGGCGGAGGGCAACCTCTACCGCCGGGGACAGGGGCAGTTCGACGGCCAGGTGACGCCCAGAGGTTTTAAGCAAATCGCGGCTTTGGCGGAACGTTTTCGGGATGTCCCGCTGGACGCCGTTTATTCCAGTGACCTCTCCCGCACCGCCGCCACCGCGGGGGCGATTCTCAAATACCACAATTTGCCCCTTATCACGGATATCCGCCTGCGTGAGATCAATCTCGGCTGCTGGGAGGACGTGAGCTGGGGGAATTTGGCCTATGCGGACAAGCCCATGATGGACAACTTCAGTTCCGACCCCGACAACTGGCATGTGCCGGGCGCGGAGAGCTTTCGGGACGTCACCGCCCGGATCACGGCCGCGGTGGAGGAGATCGCGCAAAACCATGAGGGGCAGAGCGTTGCCGTGGTCTCCCACGGCATGGCGATCCGGGCCATGCTCTGCCACTATTTAAATATCCCCTCCAAAGAGGTCATGCGCGTACCCCATGGGGATAACACGGCGGTGTCCCTGCTGCAAATCAAAAGCGGCCGCGTGGCAGTCGTATACCTCAACGACAACAGCCATCTGGACGCGAACACTTCCACGTTTATGGGGCAGACCTGGTGGAAAAAGAGCAGCGGCGCGGAGGACAACAATCTGAGGTTTGAGCCCCTGGATCTGCGCACCGAATCGAAATTCTATATAAATTGCTACCGGGACGCCTGGCGCGTGAGCCACGGCTCCGACGCCGGCTTTGAGCCGACCCTTTATCTGGCCTGCGCCAAACTGCACGTCCGTAGCCATCCCCTGGCCCTCATGAAGGTCTATCGGGGGGACAGCGTCGCGGGCATTGTGGAGTTTGACGCCGAGCGCGGAGAGGCTGAGGGCTTTGGCTGGATCACCCTCTGTTACATGTTGCCGGAACACCGCAATCAGGGCTTGGGCGTACAGCTCATCGGCCACGCGCTCTCCGCCTTCCGGAAACTGGGGCGCACGCGCCTGCGCCTGCACGTCAGCGGGGAGAATGAACACGCCCGGCGCTTTTACGAGCGCTATGAGTTCCGGGAGATCGGCAGAGACCCCGGCGCCATGGGCGAGATGATTTTGATGGAGAGGGAAATATAAACATTTCATTGCATTTGATAGGGGCCGCACACCGGGCGGCCCGTTTGCAATACAC
>WQUU01000197.1 GCA_009781925.1 Bacillota bacterium
GAAGTTTTTTTACAGAGCAGACATAATCTGATAAGTTATGTATCAAATATGTTGTGGTAATGTACGAATTCCCTACAAGATATAGAATGTAATGGCCTTTTTCTTTCCAGCGGAACCGGGAACTGAACCCGGAAACGCCGCGCCCGGCCTTTTTGGGTGCCCAAAATAATAAAGAAAGCAAGAGATAAGGGTAACACTATGAGGAGAGATCTAAAAAAAAGCATCCGCCTGCGCATCCTGCTTTGCATGATCACCGCAGTGCTCACACTGGTCTGTATGGCCGCTGTGGTCTCCGCAGAGGAGGACAACAGCGCCCCCGCCGATGATGCCGCCCCCGCGGTCAGCGATGTGGTGCAGGACGTGGCGCCGCCGGCCCAGCCGGCGACGGTACAGTACACCGCCGTCGTCGTAGACGCGACGACCGGCGCGGCGATTTCAAACGCGAAGGCGAGCCTCTCGGGGATCTCCGCCAAGGGACAGACCTACGGCAATGAGATCTATTTCACCGTGCCGGCAGGCAGCGATATTCGGGCCACGGTTCGCGCGGACGGCTATTACCCGACGCAGGGCGCGTCCTATTTGGGTGTCACGTCCGATGTTGTGGAGACGATTAGCCTGGAGCGGAATCCGCTGACGAACACGGATCCCACCGGAGTGTCCAATGACGCGACGGCCACGGATATTTCGCAAATCGGAACGGCTACGGATATCCAGGCGAGTCCCGAGCCCAGCGCGGCGCCCAGCCCGGATCCCAGCGCGACGCCCAACCCGGATCCCAGCGCGGAGCAGGGCAGTACCGATACGAATCTCCCGGAGACCACCCCTCCCGCGGAGTCCGCTCCGCCGAGCGATGTCCCAAGTACATATACCGACCAGCCGGTCAATACGACGCCCACGGACATGACCTCGCCGGGGAATAGCCTGGATCAGCAAAACCAGGATGTCGAGGCGGGGACGCCTGTTAACGAGTCCGGGGTGCTGCCGGATGTGCCGCCCGCGTGGGCGGAATCGGGTCAGCCCTACATCAAGGGCAACTTGGGAATGGCCGAGGAGCTCAGGCTCCTGCAATCCGCCTTGGACGAGCGGGTGGCCACGGTTCGCGCGGCCTTTGACGCCGACGCGAATGTGCAGATGAGCTACGACGCGGACAACATGGCCGATATCTGGGCGATCTACGCCATCAAGAGCGGCATGACGGATAACTATCCTTACAATGTGGAATTCCAGACCCAGGAGCAGAGCGATATTTTGCAGTCCGTTTTCTGGGATATGACGAACGTGACCGCCACAGTACAGGTCGTCGGCGGAGAGCGCAGCTGCGTCATCCATGTGGAGCGCAAGACTTACGCGGATGTGCAGGACGCCTACGGCCTGACGGATCAGACCGATCAGCTCGCGGCGCTGACAACATCAGACATGCGCAACACCGTGAGCAGCCAGCTCAGTGACAGTATCCTGAGCAAGCTGAGCGACGACGAGTTCCAGGCGGTGGAGCAGCAGCTCCAGGGCATCACCGGGGAGCGGCGGGATGTCGTCCTGGCGGCCCTGTCACTGGAGGGGAAAGTGAACTACTTCTGGGGCGGAAAGTCCTATCACGTGGGCTGGGACGACCGCTGGGGTGAGGATCGCCTCGTGACGGCGGACGGCGCGAGCCAGACGGGAACCGTGAGGCCCTTCGGTCTGGACTGCAGCGGCTTTGTGAGCTGGGCGTTTATCAACGCCGGCGGCGACCAGAATATCATCAATTACATCGGCAACGGGACATCCATGCAGTGGTACAACTCCAAGGCGATCAGCATGAGCCAGCTGCAGCCCGGTGACCTGCTGTTCTATAAGCCCCCCGGCGGGACAGGTATTGACCACGTGGGCATCTACATCGGCGACGGAAAAGTCGTCCACTGCACCACCAACGGCGACAACGTCGTCGTGACCGGCCTCGGCAAGTTTGCCTATGCCAGAGTGCCTTATATCTACGGTAACGACTAGGTCAGGAGCTCAAGGCTCAAAAAGAGGGAAAGAGATATAGAAATATAAAGAAATATGTTCTGGCCTACCTATAGGAGAGTAAAAGACAGAAAAGCTTCCGGCGCAGTCATCCATACTGCGCCGGCATTTTTTTACTCTGCGCTGGACAAGGGCGCGCCCCTGTGTTACAATTCACCTATATCGTCATTCTGAGCGAAGCGAAGAATCTTTTTTGGAGGTACGCGATGGCTGAGATCATTTGCGCAAGCTGCCAGAAGGCAGTGCCGTTTGCGGAGGAAAACGACATTCGCTTTTGCCCGTTCTGCGGCGCCAAGCTTGCGCTTCCGACAGAGGAGCCGCCGCCGAGCGCCGAGAACACCGCCCTGCTCGCGGCGTTCAAAGCCAAGACCCTCGAGGGCGTTGGATCGCTGCAGGACAATCTGCGCCCCAGGGGTATTGTGGACTGGATCCTCGGCTCAACCTCGCGCTGGAATGACGGCGTCACAGGAAAATTCATCGACGACACACAGGCTGCGGCCCGTGCCCTGGCCCAGGGTCTCGCGCGGGAGCCGGACGCCGACATCGCGCGGGACGCCACGGAATTTATCCTCTTTGGCCTGCGAGAGACGTTGGAAGAGGAGCCTCAGAAAAATAAGAATGCAAAAAACAGCATGGAGCTGCTGCTCGCCGCCACAGAACGCAACGCCCTGAACTTTATCCCCTTCCTGCGGGAGGAGGACAAGACCGGTATTGGCGCGCGCTACCAAGCGACGCACAAAAAAAGCTCCTTGCTGCCGGTGCAAAAGGATATTCTAAAGCTGCTGCTGAAAAAAAGTAATAGTGAATAGGTGGAGACACGCCACATACCTATTCACTATTCGTTAATACTTATTACCTGATTTAACAGCCAGTCCACCGCCATGTTGTACCCTTTAAAGCCATAGCCCGAGAAGGTCGCGCCGCAGGCGAGGCGGGCGTAAGAGATTTTTCGAAAATCCTCGCGGCTGTTTACGTCCGTGAGGTGCACTTCCGCCGCCGGAAGGTTTACGGCCTTCAGCGCGTCCAAAATGGCGACGCTGGTGTGGGTGTAGGCCGCGGGGTTGAGCACAATGCCGTCATAGACGCCATAGGCCCCCTGGATTGCGTCCACAATCGCGCCCTCGTGGTTGGATTGGAAGATGCTGACCTCCACGCCGCGCTCGGCGCAGTGGGCCTCGATGTACGCGCAGAGCGAGGCGTAGTCCTCTTTGCCGTAGATTTCCGGCTCACGCAGCCCCAACAGATTCAGGTTCGGCCCATTAATCACAAGAATTTTCATTGAAAAGCTCCCATATTTTCCGCGCCGCGTCTTCGGGCGCGGCGTTATTTTTTATGCGCGCGTCGGCGCAAGCGGCGTAGTACGGCGCGCGCTCGGTTGCCATACGCTTCAGCGTCTCCGCGTCTTTGGAGAGAGGCCGGCCCTCGGTGGCCAATAGGTCGCGCTCGATGAGAAACACGCGGCTGTTTTGGCGCAGAGCGGCGCGGTTCTCCGCAAAAAGCGGCGCGCCGCCGCCGGCGGCGATGACCACGCCAGTACAGGCTCCGCAGTCCGCGACGGCCTCGCGCTCCAGCGCCCGGAAGGCCGATTCTCCTTCCTCGGCAAAGATCGCCGGGATAGATTTTTTCGTGCGCTCTTCCACCAGGGCGTCGGTATCCAAAAATGTCCGGCCCGTCAGCGCGGCCAGGGCAGCGCCGACGGCGGTCTTGCCGCAGCCGGGCATCCCGATGAGGGCGATATTTTCGATGTTCCGGCGCAGAGCGGCATAAATACGCTCCGTCTCGGAAGACAGCTCCCGCCCCGTGAACAGTTCAGCGGCCCGCAGCGCCTGTGCCACCAGCATATAGAGGCCCGGCGCGGCTTTGACGCTCAGCTCTTCCGCCCGCTGGATGAGCCTGCTGCGCAAGGGGTTGTAGATCACGTCCGCAACAGCCTCCAACTGTGAGAAGCCGCGCAGATCGACGGGCGCGGCGTCCGTGTTTGGCGACATCCCCACGGGCGTGGTGTTGATGACAATTTCCGCGTCCCGAAAAAGCTCGGGCATGTCATAGCGCAGCGCTCCGGATCGGGAGACGACGGAGACCTCCCGCGCGCCGCATCGGGCGCAGGCCGC
>WQUU01000198.1 GCA_009781925.1 Bacillota bacterium
GAAAACCGCCGTCCATCGCCTCCTTGTAGGCTTCGAGGTTCTCACTGAATTCTTCATCGGCCATCAGCGCGGGCAGCATCGCGAATACGATGGCGGCACCGTCTTTCGCCTTGTTACCGACAGTATACTGCGCGCTGTTTTCAGAGGTTTTGTTGTACTCACTCGCAAGAATACTGCCGGTCGACGGGTCGTAGACGACCAGGTGATAGACGTCCGGCCCCGTGGCGGATTTGTACTCAGCGACACTGCGATGATCGATCAGGCCCAGAGCGCCCTCGGCGCTGAAATTGCGGCATCGGATATAGGCATGTACCGCCTTGATCACGGTGACAGTCAGCGTCGCTTCCGTGCCGTCTCCGTATTTGGAGGAAACCTTGACCTTCCTATTCGTAAGTTTGTCGAAGGGTTCAGGCAGAGGGCGGTTAAAGGCAAACAATTTTGTTGCCGGTGTTGAAGGCATTTTTAAGTCCCTTTCTGTTGGTTTATTTTGGTATGATGACGTTGATCCCATTCGCCTGAACGACCGCTTCGGAAAAACCGTTACGCATCAGCTCCTCACAAACCTCCGGCCAGCTATCCGGGTGCGGGAGATCGCCGGCAGGGATCAGCAGTGTCGTTTGCCCTTCGGCGATTGCGTTATTACAGCGGTTGTTCAGGTTTAGCAGATTGGCATCCACCCACTGAAACGCGGTTAGGGCATAGTCCACTGCCTCACCGAGTTCTGTAGTATTCTCATTTTCCGGATCACTGTCAGCATCAACCTCCGGCGGCTCCTCAGAGTCGCCTGTTTCCACGGTATCGTAAGTAAGGCCGCAGAACTGTAGATTGTGTGCCAGAACTGAAGCCTTTCTGAATCCACCTGCTCTATTGAGCAAAATCGTGAGCGGCAGATTCTCCGCAAACCGACCCATTGGGTTGGAGTTTTCCCAAACCCATCTGGCGTCGGGATATTGCGACATGACACGCTCGGTTACACGTCGATGCAGGATGCTGAAAGCAACTCGGATGACATCCCCCTCCGTATCCAAACGCGGCGGACGAGGAGGCGGGGCTATGGGTTCTGGGACGTCCGGGTTCTTTTTCGCCGACAAAAACAGCAGCCGGAGCGCGGCAATGAGGATCCCCGGGATCACAAGAAATATAAGCGGCCATAGACGCGTGATAAGGCAGAGCAGTATCAGAGCGCCTAAGATCATCAGAACCTCGAACGCGATTCGTTCTTTGAATTCCTTACCCATTTTTTCGCTCCTTTCCTGAGGTGAAGCTCTGCACGTAAATATAGATCACCCGATGATTTTTCTTCGGCTCAGCCATCGACAGAGGCGTAATCGCCGCGGTGACAAAGCCGCGCTTAATCTCTGACGCCACAAAGGCCATCGGCGCTTTTTGATCACGTACACTGATCACCGCGTTACAAAATGTCGTGTAATTTGAAAACACGGAGATTTTGTACTGCCTGTGTAGTACAACTCGTTGCAGAATCAGCCCGATTACTCTGTCATCCAGAGCGCCGCATGATTTTTTCTTGAGGGCGATGCTAAGCTGCCGGCGCATTGCCTCGCCGGATTTCCTCTCAAAAACTTGATTCTTCAAGGTTTTCATCCTTTCTCCGGACGAAAAAAGCGCACACAAACCACCGGAACAGTTCATGTGCGCTTGATTCGCCTGTATTCATTTGTCAGTCCTGTTTAGCTTTCGGGGAAGTAGGGGTTGGTCCCTCCGAAGGGCTCAAAGCCCGTGAAATTTCCCGGCGGCGTCTGGACTTGCCCGCTGGGCGCGGGAGCACTGTCCCCGGAGCCGTTGCTGTCGCCGTTCTGCTTGCCGTTCCCGCCGTGGCAGAGCTCGATCTCATCGACGATCAGCACAGGGGCGCTCTTTTTCTCGTGGGTGGTCTTGTCCTCCCAGGTCTCCTCGTCATAGCGGCCGACGAGGTTCACATACTTGCCCGCGTCGAGCTTCATGCTCTCGATCCGGGATACCATGCCGTTGAACGCCTTGACGCTCATATTGACGTAGCGATGGTTTTTTTCCGCGTTCTTGTCGTAGACGCTGGAACCGACCCGGAACCGGACACACTTGTTTTCCCCGTTTTCAGAAAAGCGGAGGGCGGGGTCGTCACCAAATCCTTTCGAGATAACAGCGCCGGTGATAAACATTTTGATCATGGAGATCCTTCCTTTCCGCGGGGGCTGCCCGCACTAAAATATATATCTCAACCCGTTTTAGCGGGAAGAAACCGAAGAAAATAAAAAAGTGCCAATCGGCGCAATACGCCAATTGACACTCTGTAACCCGGAAACTGTGTTCCTGTCGGAAACCCTGATACTTAATGTAAGAATTATACCATGTCAGCGCCGACCCGTCAACCGTTATCCGACTTTTTCTCCGATCCGCTCACTTCCAGCGCCAAATAAGCAAATAACACCTGCACTCCGTTTTGTTCATAGATCGGCGTATTATTTGCGATATACAGCCTGATCGCCGTACCGGCGGCGACCTTCCTCCGCCGGCCGCGAAGCATAACTTTCAGGCGACCGGCATCTGTTTGCATGATAATGAACCTTGCGCGACGCCTTAACGCCGTGGTTCCGACCTCGGCGCATTTTCCTTCGACGACGACATATTCACCCAGCACCACCCGGCGGAACAATAGAAAAGCGGATACCACGAAAAACACGGACGCGCCCGCGCAGGGGAACCAGAGGTATGTATCCCCAGTGGCCGCCAGTAGTGCAATCGACGACACAAAAAATAGCGTACCAAGTCCCAGCCGGATTATTATCTGCTTTTGCAGCGGTTCCGGCGCCAATTTGAATTCCTGAAACATCGCAAGTCACGCTCCTAAACCAAGAATATTTTTCGCTTCCGAAGGAGGCCCAGAACGGCTTGAACCGTGTCATCCCGGGCCGGGGATTTCTCCATCAGAGTTTCCAGTATACCGTCGCGGATAGTCTCAGTGGTGTAAATAGATTCCGTCAGCGTTTGGCGATTTTCCTCACCGAGCAGGGACGGAACAGGCCGGACATCCCGCTCATTCAGCAGCGTCAGCTCGGCGATTGTCAGGCGCAGACCGGCATGGCGTATCCAGCGCAGCAGACGATGTTCCATATAACTCAGCAGAGCTGGCCTTTTCTTTATGCGAATCGGGCAGATCGTACAGTTGGTCAGCAGGCGGAATAGCGCCACGGTATCCGTTTCGTTGCAGGTTACTACAATACCCAGACCAACCAATTGTTCCAAAGCGGCGCCCTGTTCGGGACTTCGGGCATACGCAGGATGGAACTGACCGGCCAGCCACAGCTCGGCCTGTATACCGGCCAGTTTATGCAGCGCGCCGCAATGGGAAACAGACACAGCCTCGCCGGTGGGCCTCCACAGGGGGATTCCTTTCGAGAGATACATCATGAAATATCACCATACCCTTCTGTGACTATTAAACCGCCGACATCCTCATTTTACAACACATACATGAGAATCACGGACAAAACCACAACAAAGATCGCGCCGGCGGCCAAGATGATGATCCGCTTGATCAATTCCGGCGCCATCCGGTCGCGGTTGTGCCCGTTGTCGAGGGGTACAATGTCATCATAGTAACCGTCATAGCCGTCGTCCGGCGGCTCCGATTCTGGTCCCTGTACCGGAGCGGCTCTCTTTTCCCAGAACTTTTTACGCGGACGCCTCAACGCGCCTGTTGGTATGGGGTTCCCGCACTCGGGGCAAAAGGACACGGCGCCACCCGTAAGGGCAGCGCCGCAGAAAGGACAATACTTCATTTTCACACACTCCTGTCGCTTGATAGTTTCCGGCTTAAAAGCCGTTGTCCATCAGACGCAAGGGTGTATGGTAGGATTATACCACAGCGGCTTTGGCGTGTCTATGATATGGGACTTGCCAATTTTGCGCCATTTTTATGCCATGACTGTGCCATCCTGATTTTTTACATACTGGGCCGCAAGCCATGCCTCATAGTGCGTTTTGGTCATCAGCAGGAGTTCGTTGAGGTTACGCCAGTTCAGGCCGACCGACACATGGTTTTCGGGTTCCCGGCCAAACTTGGGCACGATCAGCCCCTTGGCGTCGGTCTCCCCGGGCCCGCTGTCCGC
>WQUU01000199.1 GCA_009781925.1 Bacillota bacterium
TGTCGATTGCGGGGACTTTGTCATCATCGTGAACGCACAGCAGGCTGTCCTCACCGGCAAAAAGCTGGAACAGAAATACTACCGCACCCATTCGGGCTATGTCGGCGGCCTGCATGAGACCCAGTACAAACATCTGATGGAGAGCAAGCCGGAATTCGCCATGCGGCTGGCGGTTCGGGGGATGCTGCAGAAGAATTCCATCGCCAAGTGGCAGCTGCGCAGATTGAAGGTCTTTCGCGGCCCGGAGCACAAGCACCAGGCCCAGAAGCCCGAAGTCTGGGATCGCTGAGGAAGGAGGAGAAAGCACATGGCAACCTATCAGAGCAAGAAACCCTACCTCTACGGCACGGGCCGGAGGAAATCCTCTGTGGCGCGGGTGCATCTCTTCACCGGCGGCAGCGGGAAAATCGCGATCAACGGCCGGGACATTGACGACTATTTCGGTCTGGAGACGCTCAAATACATCGTGCGCCAGCCCCTGAAGCTGACGAGTACGGCGGACAAGGTGGACATCGAGGCCACCGTCACGGGCGGCGGTGTCACCGGTCAGGCCGGCGCGATCCGCCACGGGATCAGCAGGGCGCTGCTCCTGGTGGAGGAGGGCTTCCACGCCCCCCTCAAGGCGGCGGGTTTCCTCACCCGCGACCCGCGCATGAAGGAGCGCAAAAAGTACGGCCTCAAGGCCGCGAGACGGGCGCCGCAGTTCTCGAAGAGATAGTTTTTCAAAAGTCGCAAACCGCCGAAGCATTGTGTTTTGGCGGTTTGATGGTATCTTGTAACTAGAGTTGATTTCGCGAGGATAGAGAGATGAGCGAGATACAGCCTGGAATAATAGGAGCGTTTACCGAAGCGGTTGTTAACACGCTCGGCTTATCCATTTTGCCGAATACGCCGATCTATATTGGCCAATCGAATATTGCACAAAGTATAATGAAACTGGAGAAAGTATCAT
Source organism: Bacillota bacterium (assembly GCA_009781925.1). Classification (GTDB taxonomy): domain Bacteria; phylum Bacillota; class Clostridia; order Oscillospirales; family Oscillospiraceae; genus WQUU01. Next base: position 953 of record WQUU01000199.1, read on the forward strand.
TAAGAATTAGAGGACGGAACGGGCAGCCGTCACCCCTCGAAAGAGGTTAGGACATGTGGGAGTGTCGCCCCACCTAATTCTTAAGGCACTTAAGCGGGTTGCATAGAGCGGCCCGCTTTCTCGTTGCTTATTAGCCGGTTGTGGTGCCCTTGATCTTACTCTTTTTTCAATAAGCCTCTGTCAAAAAAAGCAAAAATTGTACTCCTACGGCTCTTTGCCGTCTTCCACTTTGCCCTCACACCCTCACGCGACAGGCCTCGTTCTCCGTCTTCAGCCGAAAGCCGCAGCTCTCGTACAGCGCCCTGGCGCCCGCGTTGAGCTTGTCCACAACCAGTATCACCGTATCTCCTCTGTGATCCCGGAAGGCCGCGGCGCAGACGGCGTTTAAAAGCGCCCAGCCGAAGCCCTGCCCGCGAAATTCCTCCTTGACGGCGAAAATCTCGGCGCAGAGCGCCCTTCCGCCGCCCTCCAACGCCAGGACGCCGTAGCCGGCAAAGGCGCCGTCTTCGTCCAGGGCGCAGAAGGCCTCCCGCGTCTCGCCGACGGTGGAGAGGATTTCCGCTCCGCTGACGTAGATGTCCGGAAATGTTTTGTCATGCAGGCCGGCAAGTTCTGTCCCGTATTGCGCCGTATAGCTGACAACGGTGCGTCCCGTCCGCTGGGGGACGTAATCCGCGCGGCTCAAGACCATGATGTACTCGTTGTCCTTGCGCTCGGCGTTTAAAACCTCCGCCAGGCGGTGAGCGTTCTCGTTTCGCGCGTCAAAATAAAAATTGAACTGTTTTGCCTTGGGTAAAGTGTCCATGGCAAAGCGGACGAGTTTTATCGCGCGGGCTCCGTCCCAGTCCCCGTCGAGAAAGGGGCCGATCAGATCAACCCAGCCGTTTTCCGGATTCATGAAGCAGCCCAGAACCCCGATGCGCGTGCCGCCGTCGAAGCAACCCGCCAGCAGGCAGTCCGGGTCGGGCAGAAGGGCGCGGAAGTCCGACTCAATGGCCGCCTTGGAGCGGGGGCAGAAGGCGCAGCTGCTTTCCGGCGTATTGTTGCGCCGGAAGGCGATGTCCACGCAGCGCGGCAGGTCGGACAGGTCACACTTTTTCATAGGGTTCTCCGGCGCATTTTGATGCGGTGATTCTCCCCTGTATTTTATCATATCCGGGCACAAAAGCAACCACAAGTTATTGACCGGGCGGGCATTTTGCGGTAAAATGGCACAAATACAATTTCACAGACAAAACTGAGGTGCGCCATGCCCACACTCGTCCAAAACCGAATTGTCGTCAAAGTCGGAACCTCTACGCTGACCCACGCGGGAGGACAGCTCAATCTGCGCAGCCTCGACGCCCTCTCCCGCGTCCTCCAGGATGTGCGGAACATGGGCTTCGAGGTGATTTTGGTCTCCTCCGGGGCCATCGCCGTGGGGCGGATGAAGCTCAGGCTGGAGGAGCGGCCGGTGGGGGCCGCAGCCCCCTGCGGCCCGTGTTCGGAGCTCCGCTTCAAGCAGGCCGCCGCCGCCGTGGGCCAGTGCGCCCTCATGCACCTCTACGACAAGTTCTTCGGCGAATACGGCGGCACGGTGGCCCAGATCCTCCTGACGGCGGACGACATCGCCCTGCCGGAGAAGAAGCAGAATCTCGTGAACACCTTTGAGACCTTGCTGGAGATGGGTATCATCCCCATCGTCAACGAGAATGACTCCGTGAGTTTTCGAGAGATCGAGACCGAACACAAGGTGTTCGGCGACAATGATACGCTCAGCGCTGTCGTGGCCGTGCTCTGCCGGGCGAAGACGCTGATTTTGCTCTCGGACATTGACGGCCTCTACGAGTCCGACCCCAGGGACAGCCCCGACGCGAAGCTCATCCGGAAAATCTACAGCGTCGATGACGCGTTGCGCGCCCGGGCCGGCGGGGCGGGTTCAGCCAGGGGCACCGGCGGCATGGTGACCAAGCTGGGCGCCGCCGAGCGCTGTATGAGTGAGGGCATCGACATGGTCATCCCCAACGGCCAAAAACCGGGGGGGATTTACGACATCGTGGCAGGCAGACCCTGCGGCACCTTATTTGTGGGAGGAGAAGGCTATGACAACGCTTGAGATGCAGGGCGCCGCCGCCCGCGCCGCGGCGCGCGTGCTTGCGGCGGTTTCCGCCGCGCAAAAAAATAGAGCCCTGCTGGCCATCGCCCAGAAGCTCGACGAAAACCGCATGACCATTTTGTCGGCCAACGCCGCCGACATGGAAAACGCCAGAGCCGCCGGAATAAAACAGAGTTTTCTGGATCGCCTGCTGCTCACGGACGCGCGTATCGACGGTATGATCACCGGGGTGCGGGAAGTGGCGGCCCTGAACGACCCCTGCGGGGAGTTTATCTCCATGCGGGAGATGCCAAACGGCCTCAAAATCGGCCAGAGGCGTGTGCCTCTCGGGGTGCTGGGCATTATCTACGAAGCGCGGCCAAACGTCACGGTGGACGCCGCCGTCCTCTGCCTCAAGGCCGGGAACACTGTCATTCTGCGGGGCGGGAAGGAGGCCGTTGCCTCAAACACCGCGCTCACCGGCCTCATGCGGGACGCCCTCGAACAGGTGGGCCTGCCCCGGGACTGCGTCGCTCTGGTGGCGGACATCAGCCGCGAGAGCGCAAACGAGATGATGCGGTTAAGGGAGTATATCGACCTTTTGATTCCCCGGGGCGGGATCGGCCTCATCCGCTCCGTGGTGGAGAACGCGCGGGTACCCGTCATCGAGACCGGGGCCGGGAACTGCCACGTATATGTGGACGACAGCGCCGACTTGGACATGGCGGCGGAGATCATCGAGAACGCCCGCTGCAGCCGGCCCTCCGTCTGCAACTCCGCCGAGACGCTGCTGGTGGCGCGGAGTGTGGCACGGGAGTTCCTCCCCAAAGCGAAAGTGTTGCTGGACAGGTGGAACGTGGAGCTCCGGGGCGACGCCGAGACCCGGGAGATCCTGGGCGGCTGCGTCATACCGGCCACGGAGGAGGACTGGGCGACGGAGTATAACGACTACATTTTGGCGATCCGCGTAGTGGAGGGTCTCGATGAGGCGATGGCGCACATCGAGAAGTACGGCACAAGGCACAGCGAGTGCATCGTCACCCCCGACTATTT
>WQUU01000200.1 GCA_009781925.1 Bacillota bacterium
AAATTTCCACGCGGACTGCCGCGTTTCGCGCAAAAGCTGCGGCGCATGGGGCTCGGCTTTGGGATTTGGGTTGAGCCGGAGATGGTCAATGAGGGCAGCGACCTCTTTCGGGCTCACCCCGAATATGCCGTCCGCCAGCCGGGGCGCGAGGCCACGCTGGGCCGGAATCAGCTGGCGCTGGATCTCACAAATCCGGCGGTGCGCGACTACATCGTGGAGAATGTGGGCCGTGTGCTGGACGCGTGCGGCGCCTCCTATGTCAAATGGGACATGAATCGGCACATCAGCGAGTTTTGGTCAGACCATATCCCGGGCCAGGGGGAATTTTTTCACCGCTATATTCTGGGGCTCTATGACATCCTGGAGCGCGTCTTCGGGCCCAGGCCGCAGATTCTCCTGGAGAGCTGCTCTTCCGGCGGCAACCGTTTCGACCTGGGGATGCTCCGCTTCTCGCCGCAGATCTGGGCCTCGGATGACACCGACCCCGCCGAGCGGCTGAAAATACAAGAGGGGCTATCCTATCTCTATCCGCAGTCCACCATGGGGGCTCACGTCTCCGACGCGCCGCACCAGCAGACCTTGCGGGAGACGGCGCTCAGCTCCCGGTTTAACATCGCCTGCTTCGGGATCTTGGGCTATGAATTGGATTTACGTTTTCTGACTCCTATGGAAAAGCGCGAGATCAAAGAGCAGATCGCCTTTTACAAGGCGCGCCGGAAGACGCTGCAATACGGCGCGTTCACGCGTGTTCCGCAACCGAAAGACAATAAGCGCGTCTGGCTGTGCCGGGGCGGGGATGAGGCGGTCTGCGGCTTTTTTCAGACGGTGGCAGGGGTCAGCGAGGGGCCCGACATGCTCCGGATTCCGGGCCTTGCGCGCGAGGCCGTCTATCGGATCTCCACAAAACCGCAGCGGCTTTTCGTCAAACGCTTCGGCGGATTGGTCAAACACATCCTGCCGGTGACGCTGAATCCGAACGGTTTTCTTCTGCGCACGGCGAACCGGTTCTACGCCCTCCAAGACTGCGTGGAGACCTGCGCGTGCCGGGGCGATGAGTTGGAGGCGGGAATCTCTCTGAACAACCAGTTCATGGGCAGCTATTGCAACAACCAAACGCGGTTACTCGGCGATTTTGGGTCGAATTTATATATAATCGAAAAAATCGCACCCGCGTAGGGAACGGATAAATCCGTTCCCTACAGACCAAAATTCATATAAATCGAGGTTGGTATCATGACACCTGTGACAACGCCCAAGCGCAACCGCTGGACTTTCGGCCTGGGCACCATCGGCCGGGACATGGTCTACTCCATGGTCAGCATGTATCTTGTGTTCTACCTCACCGATGTCCTCCGCCTGCCCACCGGCGTACTGTGGTGGGTCTTGGCGATCATGGTCGTGGCCCGCGTCTATGACGCGCTGAGCGATCCCGTGATGGGCGTCATCGTGGACAATACCCACACGCGCTGGGGTAAGTTTAAGCCCTGGATCGCCATCGGCGTAGTCCTGAGCTCCGTATTCACCGTTCTGCTTTTTTCCGACCTCGGGCTCTCCGGCGGGGCCTTTATCGGGATGTTTGCTTTCCTCTATTTGTTCTGGGGGATGACCTACACCTCCAATGATATCGGCTACTGGTCCATGCTCCCCTCCCTCAGCGTCGATCAAAAGGAGCGGGAGCGGATCGGCTCCAAAGCCCGCATCTTCGCCAACATTGGAATGTTCTTCGTCGTGGCGGGCATCGTGCCCATCACCACCGCGCTGGGAGACCATTTCGGCAGCCTGCAAAAAGGGTATTTTTACTTCGCCCTGATTATTGTCACCGTGATGCTTCTCGGGCAGTGCGTCACCCTCTTCGGCGTCAAGGAGAGCGGGCTCGTCACAGAAAAGCGGCATTCGACCGGGCTCAAGGAGATGGTGCGCGTCATCTTCAAAAACGATCAGCTCCTTTTTACGGCCATCTCCATGTCGCTGTTCATGATCGGCTATGTCACCACGACCTCCTTTGGCCTATACTATTTCAAATACGTCTACGGCGACGAAAACATGTATCCGATCTTCGCCGTGATCCTCGGCGTCTCACAGATCACGGCGCTGGCCGTGTTCCCCCTCTTCAGCAAGCGTTTTTCCCGAAAAACGCTCTATACCGCCGCGATCGCTCTGATTGTCGCGGGCTACATTGTCTTCTTTTTCGCGCCGACGGGTACGATGCTCTTCATCGGCATCGCGGGAATTCTGATCTTCGTCGGGCAGAGTTTCATCCAGCTGCTCATGCTCATGTTTCTGGCCGACACCGTGGACTACGGGCACTGGAAACTTGGCAAGCGCAATGACAGCATCACCTTCTCCCTCCAGCCCTTTATCAACAAGATCGGCGGGGCCATTGCCAGCGGTATTGTGGGAGCGGTGGTTATTCTCTCCGGCATCAAAGACGCCGGGGGAACCGAAAATCCGGTCGCCAATGTGCCGGCGAGCGGATTGCTGCTCATGAAAATCGCCATGCTGATTTTCCCGCTGATCCTCATCGTGGTCAGTTACCTCATCTACCGGAGCAAATACAGGATCGACAGCAAAATGCACGCGCGGATTTTGGCCGACCTGCGCGCGCGGGGGGAACTGAAAGATGCTGACGCTGAAAACGAAACTCCGTGACGTCTGCGCCCACCCGGTGGGGCGGGACATCGCTGACCGGCTGCTTTTGCAGCTCGACCAGCCCGCGTGGCTCATCGACAACCCCCTCGTGGGAAATCTGAGCCTGGGCGCGGTGAAACGCCTCGCCTGGAAACATATCAGTCCGGATTTCTTCGACGCGGTGCTGGCGCTGCTCAACTCCGAGCCGGATAGGCCGCGTGAGACGGCCGCGCCCTTTGAGCCGGCCTGGTGGAAGGAGGCCGTCTTCTATCAGATCTATCCCCGGAGTTTCCATGGAGGAGACCTGGGCGGTATTTTGGAAAAGCTCGATTACTTAAAGGATTTAGGCGTGGACGCGGTGTGGCTGTCGCCGGTCTACGACTCCCCGAACGACGACAACGGCTATGATATCCGGGATTACTACAAAATTCTGCCGGACTTCGGAACCATGGACGGGATGGATGCCCTCATCGCGGGTTTACACGCGCGGGGAATGCGGCTGGTCATGGACTTGGTGGTCAACCACACGTCGGACGAGCATGTTTGGTTTCAGGCCGCGCTGCGGGACAAAGCTTCGCCGTACCGGGATTTCTATTTCTTCCGCGAGGGGGATCCCGAAACGCCGCCCAACAACTGGACTTCGTTTTTCAGCGGCCCGGCCTGGAATTACTACCCCGAACAGGGGATCTGGGCGCTGCATCTCTTCTCCAAGAAGCAGCCGGACTTAAATTGGGAAAATCCGGCGCTGCGGGCGGAAATCCATAAAATGGTACGGCACTGGCTCGAAAAGGGCGTGGACGGCTTCCGGCTGGATGTCATCAACTACATCTCCAAAGCGCCCGGCCTGCCGGACGGCGACCCCTTCATCGGCGCGCTGATGGGTTATACCGGCGTCGAGCGCTACTTCTACGGCCCGAGGCTGCACGAGTTTTTGAGAGAACTGCGGAAAGAGGCGTTTGCCCCCTACGGCGCCTTTTCCGTAGGGGAGACACCGGGCGTCGGCGTCCAAATGGGGCGGCTGCTGACGGACAGTTACCGTGAGGAGCTCGACCTGATCTTCAGCTTCGACCATCTGGAGACCCCCGGCCACAGCCGCTTTGACGACTACCGCTACGATCCGGCTTACCTCAAGCGCTTCTATATGAGCCATCTGAACGCGGACAAGGGGCACGGCTGGAACACCCTCTTTTTCAACAACCACGACAACCCCCGGATGATCTCCAAAATCGACCCCGGGGGGACGTATGCCGAGGTTCTGGCAAAACTGCTGGCGATATTGCAGCTGACCCTCCGGGGCACGCCCTTCCTCTTTCAGGGGGACGAGATGGGCGCGCAAAATGTGGCTTTTACCTCGATCGGCCAGCTGCGGGATGTGGAGAGTCTGGGGCTGTATGCGGAGCTTATAAAGACCATGCCGCCCGACGACGCCTTCCGCAAAGTGCTGGCCGGAACCCGCGACCACGCCCGCGCGCCTTTGGACTGGGAGAAAATAGAGAACCAGCGACACAGCGCCGGTTCTGTGTGGCGGTTTTATCAGGATTTGATCGCGCTGCGCCGCTCCGAGCAGGCCTTGATTTATGGAGAGCTCCGGTTTTTGCGGCCCCGTGACAGGACACTGCTGTGCTATACGCGGCGCCTGCCGGACGGCGGCGGCTTCTATGTGGAGGCAAATCTGGGCGCGGCGGAGCGCAAAAATACAGCTCCGCCGGGAGCGGAGCTGCTGACTTGCAATTATGAGGGGGCGTCAACTCCCCTGCGGCCCTATGAGGCGCGGGTGTATCGGGTATCCTAGGCGGTTCGGGTGCGGGTGCGCGCCCCCTACGACGCCTCTTCGAACTGACTGTTATAGAGCTCGGCGTAGAAGCCGCCCTGCGCCAGAAGCTCCGCGTGGCTGCCGCTCTCGACGATGTCGCCGTCACGCATGACCAGAATGAGATCGGCGTTTTTGATCGTGCTGAGCCGGTGGGCGATCACAAAGGAGGTTCGTCCCCGGGTGAGCCGATCCATCGCCTCCTGGACGATCCGCTCGGTGCGGGTGTCCACGGAGCTGGTCGCCTCGTCCAAAATGAGCAGCGGCGCGTTCTGGATCATGGCCCGGGCGATGGTGACAAGCTGTTTCTGCCCCTCGGACAGGCTGGCCTTGTCGTTCAAGACGGTGTCGTAACCCTCCGGCAGGGTCGTGATGAAATGGTGCAGGCCCACTGTCCTGCAGGCGTTTTTCACTTCCTCGTCCGTGACGCCCACTTTGGAATAGACAATGTTCTCCTTGATCGTGCCCTCAAACAGCCAGGCGTCCTGGAGCACCATGCCAAACTGTTCGTGCACGTTCTCGCGCCGCACTTCCGTGGTCGGCGTGCCGTCGATCAGGATGTTGCCGCCGTCCAGCTCATAGAACCGCATCAAGAGGTTGACCATCGTGGTCTTGCCCGCGCCGGTGGGGCCGACGATGGCAATTTTTTGTCCCGGTTCGACTTTGGCGGAGAAATTGTGGATGATCGTCCGCTCCGGCACATAACCAAGCTTCACATGCTGAAACTCGACCCTGCCCCGGATGTCCTCGAGCGCTTTTGTCTTCTGGCTCTCGTCGCTGAGCTCCGGCTCCTCCAGGAACTCAAAGACGCGCTCGCCGCCCGCCGCCGTCCGCTGCAAATTGTTCGCGGCCTGGGCAAACTGGGAGAGGGGCTGCGTGAACAGCCGGACATAGATCATAAACGCCGCGATGACGCCGATTTGGATTGTGCCGTTCAGCACCAGGGCCGCGCCCACCACGCAGACGGCCACATAGCCGAAATTGCCGACGAACTGCATAAGGGGCATCATCAGCCCGGAGAAAAACTGGGATTTCCACGCGCTGCGGTAGAGATAGCCGTTGATGTCCTCGAAGGTCTCCTTGGCCTTTCTGCTGCCGTTATAGATCTTCACGACATTGTGGTTGGTATAGATCTCCTCCACGTGGCCGTTGACCTGGCCGAGCCCGTCCTGCTGGGCGGCAAAGTATTTCTGCGACTGCTTGATGATCAGCATCATCAGGCCGAACCCGATGAGGCTCGCCCCGATGGCGGTCAGCGCCATGATCCAATTGTTATAGAACATCATGGCGATCGAGCCGACAAACATCGCCACGGCGGAGAGCAGCGTGCTGACGCTCTGGTTGCCCTGGCTGACGGCGTCCACGTCGTTGGTCACGCGGCTCATCACATCGCCGGTGCTGGTGCCGTCAAAGTATTTGAAGGGCAGCCGGTTGATCTTTTGGGAGATATCCGTGCGCAGGGACTGGGAAACCCGCTGGGTCACGGTGGCCATGATGTAACCCTGCGTCATGTTCAAAAGCATCGCGCCCGCATAAATGCCCACCAGCCCCCACGCGATAGCCGCCACCTTGCCCAGGTCAATCCCAAGCGGCGTAAAAATCTTTTGAATCTCATCGACCATATCTCCGATTCTGTTCGGGCCGATGACCGACAGCACCGCGCCGCCAGCCGCCGCGGCAAGCGCGATGACGATCACGGGGAGATAGGCCTTGCAGTAGCGAATCAGCTTGACCCATGTCCCTTTAAAATCCTTTGCTTTTTCCACCGGGCCGCCGCGCATACCGCCCATGGGGCCATGCCCGCCCATGGGGCCATGCCTTCCGCCGGGGCGCCCGCCCGTGTACGCGGGCCTGCTTTGCGCCGTATTTGTATTCGGTCTCTCACTCATGACACAAGTTCCTCCTCGTTGAGCTGGGACAGCGCGATCTCTTTATAGACCGCGCAGGTGTTGAGCAGCTCTTTGTGCGTCCCCACGCCGACGACGCCGCCTTCGTCCAGGACAACGATCCGATCCGCGTCCATGATGGTGCCGATGCGCTGGGCCACGATCAGGCTGGTGACGCCGGCGCACTCTTTTTTCAGGGCGCTGCGCAGGACGCGATCCGTCTTGTAGTCCAGGGCCGAGAAACTGTCGTCGAAGATGTAGATCTCCGGCTCCCGGCAGACCGCGCGGGCGATGGCGATACGCTGCTTCTGCCCGCCGGAGAGGTTTGTGCCGCCCTGAGCGACGTCCGCGCCGTATTGGCCCTCCATCTCCTCCACAAAGTCGGCGCCCTGGGCGATGGCGACCGCCTTTTTAATTTGCTCCTCTGTGGTGGGTTCTCTGCCGTTCTCCCCGTAGGCCACGTTGGCGGCGACCGAGTCCTGGAACAGCACCGCCTTCTGGGGCACATAGCCGATCTTGTTGTGCAGGGCGTCCTGGGCGTACTCCTTTACGTCCACCCCGTCGATCAGCACCTCCCCCTCCGTGGCGTCAAAGAAACGGGGCACCAGATTGATCAGTGTGCTCTTGCCGCTGCCGGTGGAGCCGATAAAGGCCACAGTCTCACCTCTCTTCGCCTTGAAACTGACGTCTTTGAGCACATAGCCCTCCGCGTCGGGGTATTTGAAGCCGACATTTTTGAACTCCACTTCGCCCACAACGCCCGGCTCTCCCTCTGTCCGGCTCCCGTCCCGGATGGTGGGCTTGGTCTCCAGCACCTCGTCAATCCGCCGCGCTGCCACAAGCGCCCTGGGCAGAAAGACAAACATCATGACCAGCATCATAAAGGCCATGACGACCTGCATGGCGTACTGCGTGAACACCATCATGTTCGCGAAGGTGGTCTTCATGGCGTCCAGGGAAGCCGCGTTTTTGAGCAAATACGCGCCGATCCAATAAATTGCCAAAGCCAGACCGGACATAAAAAAGTTCATCATCGGCATCATAAAGGCAAAAGCGCGGGTGGTAAAGAGATACGTCCCGGTCAGTTCCTCGTTGGCCTTCTCGAACTTCACTTCCTGGTAGGCCTCGGCGTTGTAGGCGCGCACCACGCGCAGCCCGGTCAGGTTCTCCCGGGTCACGTTATTCAAGTTGTCAATCAAGCCCTGCATTCTGCGGAATTTCGGCATGACGAAGATCAGGGCGATCACCATTCCTATGACAATGATGAGCACGGCGACCCCGGTCGCCATGGTCCACTCCATACCTTTGCCCGCGATTTTGATCACTGCCCACACAGCCATGACCGGCGCCGTGAACATCACCTGCAGCCCCATGACCACCATGATCTGAACCTGGGTGATGTCGTTGGTCGAGCGGGTGATCAGGCTGGGCGTGGAAAAGCGGTTGATCTCCGCCATGGAGAAGGAGTCCACCTTGCTGAACAGCATGCCGCGCAGCCGCTGGGCGAAGCCCGCCGCGATGCGGGCCGCGAAAAATCCCACGGCCACCGATGCGGCGAGACTGCCAAGGGCGCAGAGGAGCATATATCCGCCCTGCGTCCAGATGTCGCCCATGGCGCTACCCGGCGTGATCACCAGGGTGGTGATCTTGGCCATATAGTCCGGCATTTTCAGCGTGAGCCAGACCTGGCACACGATAAAGCCGAGGCTGACCGCGGCCATGAGCCCCTCTTTTGGTTTTAGGTACTTGAAAATTTTGAACATACGCTGCTCTCCTTGCGAATGACGTTATTTACAATCCGTACACGGGCACTCCCGCGCGGCGTCCGCGAGTTTTTTCAGGATGCGCAGAAGCTCTTTCGCGTCCTCCTCTCCGAGGAGCTCCAGCATGTGCGCCGCGCTGCTCAGGGACATCCGGTCGTATTCCTCCGCCTGTTCCCGCCCCGCCGGAGTCAGTTTGACCAGAATCCGCCGGCGGTCGTTCCGGTCGATTTCCCGGGTGACCAGCCCTTTCCCCTCCAAACTGTTCAGCACCGCGGCGACACGGGCGGAGCTGATGTCCATCGCGCCGCTGATCTCGGAAGGCAAGACGCTGTCGCGTTTCTCCGAGAGAAACATGACCATAAAAATCTCTCCGTGCATTGTCTCATTGATCTTTTTCTGAGGGCCGAACTTGCGCATCTGATGTGAGGTGCGAATGAACTGTCTGGCAAGTTCGGAATAGTCCGTCACGGTGCCACCTCCCCGCAAATATCTAACAATGTTAAATAATAATATCGTTTGTTTCTTCTGTCAATAGGCTTTTTGCAAAAAGAGAGAGCCCTTTTGGGGGCTCTCTCTTGTCATAATTTTCAATATTGTCACCGATCCGCCTCTTTCTTTTTATTGTCCGCCGCGCGGGGGCGCTCATCGCGCCAAAAAGTCCTCCACCACATCCCGCAGGTGGATCGGGCTGAGCTCGAGCTCATTGCAGCGCCGCACAAGCGCCGCCAGCGCCGGTTCGGACAGGGAGACATCGGAGATACTGTCGCAGCAGACGGAGCGGTCGTCATCCGGCGCCACTTTGATGCCGTATGTGACGTAGTCGCACAAATCGGGGTCGGAACGGGACTCCTGAAACACGAAATAGAAATATTTACTCTTCACGATATGGCCTCCTTTGTTTGCGGTCTCATTCCCGCATAGCACAAAATATACAAACTATCTATCTCTACTCTCACATTCGTCATCTAAATTGACGGAGGCATTTTTCTTTTATTGCATCGAACGTTCGATAGAATGTCAAGGGGAATATTGTAATTTTTACGAATATTTTGTCACTTCCGCGCCTATTCGACAACGGTCGACAGGAGTTTACTCACAGTAATTTTTCGAATGCTCATATCGAACGTTCGATAGAATTTTGAGGGGAATTTTTGTAATTGCTGCGCACATTTTTCTATATTTGCGAATATCCTACATAGTTTGACAAAGGTTTACTCTTAGTATTTTTTTGAATGCTCGACAAATTGTATGAATGTTTGCCAACACGTTGACAGACCCAAAAAAGAGCATATAATCTGATTCATGAATCAACTTATGACATAACAAATGCAAAAACTAACCATAAGAGAGGAACAAGCAGATGAGCAAGCGGAAAGTCCCCGGCTATGGCTATGACAGCGAGACAAAACACAGGATCTTAGGGGAGGCTACAAAACTCATCGCGCTCAGGGGATTTGGCGCCGTGTCCATGCGGGATATCGCCAAGACCGCAGGCATCCAAACGAGCACGATCTATTATTATTATAAAAGCAAAGATATTTTACTGGAAGATGTCCTGGCCCGTTTTGAGGCCGGGTATAAACAATATTTTGACCGGATGCTCCAGACGAGCCGGACGGCGGCTTCTTTGGCAGAACTCATGGACAATATCTTTAACACGGAGTTTATAGAGACGCTCAATCCCATGGCCTATTTTAGCATGTCCATCACGGTCAAGGAACAGCACAGCAACATCCCCGCGCGCAAATGTGCCTTTGAGCTCTTTTTTGAGTACGGCATCACACGGATGCAGACCGCGTTTGATCATTTGATCGATATAGGCGTCATCCCCCCCTCAGACACCAGGATGGTCGCCACGCTCCTGATGTTCTTTGTGCTCGGCAACAACGACATCCGTATGCATGAATACGCAGGTACAAAACCGCCGGTCGACTATATAGAACTGTACCGCGATCTGAAGAAATTTATGACCTCCGCCCTCGCGCAGGGCGTATGCGGTTAAAAATAAGACGGCCCGTCAAGCAGCCCTTGACAGGCCGCCCTGTTTTTATGGAATCTATATTTCAATAATAGCACTTTTTGGGAGTTTGTCAAGGATATTTTTGTAATATTTATGGATATTTTGTCGAATTTTCAAATATTATGTAAATCTTGTTCATCATATATAAAGCTCCCTGATATCGCGATTGTTCATGACTATATTTATTGTAAAAATATAGTTATGAAGGACATGAAAAAAACACCCCCCACCACATGTTTCGCATGAAAAAAGTGCGGTCACATGATGTGGGGGGCGTATTCTTAACGCCTGTTTTGTCGCAGCTACGCCGTTCGGCATCGGGCAAATGATAAACCCACAGGAGCACAAATAGAAACCTGGCCGGAAACAAATTATTTGCCTTCCAGGATCCGGGCCAGATCCGCCTCGGGGGTATCGGTCAGGCGGAGGGCACAGGTCTCCACGAGGGTGTTCAGCACTGTCTCGGAGAAGAACGCCGGGGCGCTGGGCCCGATGGTGATGTTCCTGAGGCCGAGAGACA